>CALXVS010000009.1 GCA_944392145.1 uncultured Alphaproteobacteria bacterium
CTTTATTTGCCATATTTCTTCACTTTCTTGCATTATTTACTGGATATAATTTTATTTCCAAGCATGTATTGTGTTGTATTGTATTAACCGGATAGAAAGGATAAAAACATGACAACACAAAAGAAAAGCTCAAAAGCTAAAGCTACGACAAAAAAATCAACCTCCAGTATCACTGTTAAGGAGTTAAACACTGTTCTGACCGAAACCCCGGCCAAGGTAGCCGAGCCGGCGCAAACGGCCACACAGCCGCAACCGGTTAAGATTGACGGCCGCGATAAAACAGCTTTTATGGTTGTTATGCTCAGCCGTCCGGAAGGAGCTACCTTAAAAGAGATGGCTGAAGCCCTCGGGTGGAAAGAAAACTCGATCCGCGGTGCGATGTCGCTTTATGCCAAAAAGATTAAAGCAACCATCGCCTCCGAAAAGAAAGACGGGGTTCGGACTTATTACCTTAAGACCAACGCTTAGATTACCATTCAGTAAAAAAGGGACCGACTAAAATCGGCCCCTTTATTTTATAAGCTTTCCCAATATCTCTTGATATGGGCCGCCATTAATTTTCTTCGTTCTTTTAGGAACTCGTCGTAGTTATCAACCGTTCCCTCTAGGATCATCTCAGGAATATCACATTCCCTTAAATTGCTCTTTAAGTCTTCCAGTGTCTTAATACCTGAAAGCCTCATTTCTTCCGTTCCGAGGTGGTCAATTATTTCTTTTAAATAAACGATAGGCTCCCGATCTCCAATCTTGATATTCAATGGGGTTTCTAAATACACAAAATTGGCGAATTGATTATAGGCAACTTGTTTATAGTTATTCCGTTTAAGATAAGCTCTCGGGTAGAGATGATGAATATCACCACGCCGTCTAATCATATCATATACGGTTCTGTCCTTTGACAAGAAACCACGAGTTTTATCCTTGCACAAAACAGCCCAATAGAGTTTAGGCAAAGAGGAACTTGCGCGAGCAGTATCCAAATTTCCTGGCAAAGCAAAATCCCAATAGTTTGTCGATAAATAACTTTGTTCAGCTTCTTGCAAACAAGTTTCAATACCTTTTTCTCTGATCTTTCGGATATCCTCGTCAATTTTTGTTTCAGGGGATGACGAATAACGTTCAGTTAAAACTGACATAATCAGCCACTTTTGAACATATTTTTCCGCAAACACTTCTTCTTTACCAATTGCCTTCAAGTACAAATACAACCCATATGCAAAGTCAACAGCTGTATTTGCCGGCAACAGAGTACTATCGATGAAGCCCAATGACTGCAGGATCATCGTAAATCTCTCAAAGTTGGTTTGGTTTATGACGTTGTTAACGCCATCTTGGAACAACTTAAACGATGATTGAGATATCTCTTCGTCCCAAGTTTTCTTTTCAAAGTTACGTCCCGAAAGCAACATAACAAGGTCATTCAATTTGCCACGTCCGAATTTATGTGTAAAGGCAACCCTTATTATATCTTTATAAGAAGGGGAATACACATCAATGGAGGCTTTCGCAACCCATGACAAAGCCTTAAATGCATTTGTTTCAGAAAAATCTGTGTCCTGTTTTAATATATTAAAGTCATCTCTATTCTTCACCAGGTGGCAGAAATAATCAATTGTCTTACGAATATTTACACCATCATATGCTTCTTTTGATGCGATTTTTGACATTACGAAATCATATTGATCCAGTGCTGTTCCTTTAGAGTTGATACGCTTAAATATTTCAGCAACAATTTCAATATCAAGTCCTTCGTCTAGCGTAATCGTTCCGATTTCACTGGATGAAATACTTGCCAATGAATTGATATTGTCAAAGATTACATCTTCATCAAGTCCTTTGTCAGCGTTATTTTTCATATATTCCCTAAACAACACTAACGCATTTTTGGTGCCATTAAATAAAACGGAAATATCCGGAATCCAAAGAGTGTTTTTTTCAATGGCCGGTGTGCATGTTTCAAACTTTTCCTCGACAGGATTAAAGGCGATCTTTATAGGTACTTTTTTATAATTACTGTTTAATACCAGTTCTCCTAGGAGAGCCGCCTGCAAAGATGTGATACGTTGTTGACCATCAATAATAACATCGGGGGTACTTGTCTCTGCGGCACTTTTTAGACGAGCTTCAGAGTTTTTCCATATAATAATATAGCCAACTGGATATGACCGATAAAGACTATCAATTAAATCACGAACCTGAGTGGTTTGCCATACAAACGGTCTTTGAATTTCAGGAATTGCGACACGCTTTGTACGAATCAGTTCCAATAACGTACTAACTTGCTCTTTGCTAACAATATATTGTTTTTTAGGCATAATGACCTCCAAATTATAATTTCGTCATATTTTAGAGAAATGCATTAAGAAAAGCAACAAAAATTATAAATTTCTGTTGCTGTTCTGCCAAAAATTGGCGTTACTCGACGTTAAACCATTCCATACAGGTAGCAAGTAAGTGGTCGTAATTGCCCGAGGTCGCTTCAGCCTGAAAGGCTTCGCATTCTTCTTGGCTTAGTCCGGCCCGGCGCATAGCCCGTAAACATATACCTAATATATAAAATGCGTTACCATCT
This sequence comes from uncultured Alphaproteobacteria bacterium, assembly GCA_944392145.1. Taxonomy (GTDB): domain Bacteria; phylum Pseudomonadota; class Alphaproteobacteria; order CAAHEQ01; family UBA3637; genus CALXVS01. Next base: position 2,573 of record CALXVS010000009.1, read on the forward strand.
TTACCGGTCAGCTGGACCGTAATATCAGGATATTTTGGCATGCTGTTCCTCCATTTTTTTGAGTTCGTTAAATACGTCAAGGCGGCGGTTAACAGCCTCTTGTGCGACAAAGACCGTTGCACCGCCGTCTTTTAGAGCCACAAAGCAAACCAAGAGGTCGATGTTTTCTTTTGCCAGTGCATCATGGACCTCGTTGAACGTGTGGCTCAGCTCCTCGAGCCGCTTGTCTGCCACTTGGCAGTATTTCTTTTTCTTCGGCTGAGGTTGCGGTTGGTACCCATAGTAATTATTTCCAACAGCGATCAACATGGTATCAACCGCACAATTATGTTTGTTAATGGTTCCTGCGGCCTCTTTAATCTTGGCCATCAAATCTTCCGGTACTTCTTTATACATTTTAATCTCTCCAAATTGGTAATATGTCACCGCTGTCCAGGTCTGAGCTGTAACCCAGGAGCTTTTTCATTTCGTCTTGCGAGTGCAGGCTTACGCCGCCGATGCACTTTATCGTTACGCCGTAGGTCTTGCAGAGTTTGGTTAAATCCTTGGCAAAGTTCTCATAAGCGCGGGGCTTTACGTCCGGGAATGCTTTCGGGTCCACATAGTAGCGAAACTCTTTAATCAGGCGGATCGTGCTCATTTGCCTTTTAAATACCGAGGCGAATGTTTCCAGGTTAGTGCTGAGTTCTTCGGCGAACTCGTCAGCGATGTGGCGGCCCCAGCGGCTGTCCATCAGGCCCAGGGTTTGTTGCGGTGTTAAGCCCTTGGATTGAATTATCTCGGCGGCCTTATCCCAAAATACCTGCATGTCCTTTTTATGTTCTATATGGTTGCTGGCGGTTCCCCAAAATCCCCAGGTTTTGTTTTGTGTCTTTAAAATCTTCATGGCGACCTCCTTATTTAACCTCTATGCCTAAGTATCTGCAGTAGCTTGAGCCTGACGGGTCAGCGTAAAGTGTCGGCTGACCGTCTGCTGTAATCTCAACCACCTGGCGGTATTCGTGCTCATCGCAGTAGCCGCCTTTGCCTTTTAAGAAGCCGTAGTCGTTTAATGGGCTCTTGCATACTCTTTTATGTTCGGCCGGTGTCAGGTTAATGGTTTCAACCACCGCCACAGTTTCAAGTCTGTCGCTGTTGGCTCTGGTTATGCTCTTTACTTCGTCGAGGTCGCTTGGCTTGCGGACCATGTAAGTTTTAACTGTTTTCATTTTAATTTCCTTTCGCTGTTGTATCTTACAAGTCAATGAACGCTCTTTTTCGAAGAATTATCCAGTTAATTATGCATTATAAGTGCTTGTTTCTGCATTATTTTTTGATATTTCGCCACTTTCTAGCAGAACAGCCTTTTTACCGGTCCAATCTTCCCATCTTTTCACGATAACATCGCAGTATTTCGGATCCAATTCCATCAATCTTGCGACTCGACCGGTCTTCTCACAGGCGATTAAAGTCGACCCGGAACCGCCAAATCCGTCCAAAACAATCTCGCCAACCTTGGAACTGTTGTTGATAGCGCGCTCAACAAGCTCGACCGGTTTCATTGTCGGGTGCAGGTCATTGTGCTGTGGCTTGTTATATTCCCAAATGTCGGATTGGTTCCGGTCACCACACCAATAGTGAGGCTTGTCGCTCACCCAGCCGTAGAGGATAGGCTCATACTGCCGCTGATAGTCAGCCCGGCCCAGGGTAAAGGTGTTCTTGGCCCAAATGATAAAGGTGGACCATTTGCCGCCGGCTTTCACAAATGCCGAGTAAAGGGTGTGAAGTTCAGACGAACTCATGCAAACGTAAGCGGCACCTTTGCAATACATCAGCATATTGGTGCAGGCATCGTAAAGGAACTGCTCGAAATTTTCGCCCAGGTTATCATTCATAATGGTGCGGCCATGGTTCGGACTGGTGTGATAGCGGAGCTTGTCTTTCATTGTTGCGCCGTAGTTAACATTATATGGCGGGTCGGTAAAGATCATATCGGCCACCTCGTTTTGCATTAACTTTTTGAAATCGTCTATCATGGTCGTGTCGCCGCACATCAACCGGTGGTTTCCCAACTGCCAAACGTCACCATGCTTGGAGGTAGGTTCGACCGGTGCCTCAGGAACCACATCATTTTCGGTGTTACCGGTGTCCTGAATTTCACCAAAGTTCTCGAGGGCCTTTAGTTCATCATCGGTAAAGCCGAGATTAGTTAAATCAAAGTCCTCGTCCTTCAGCTCGCCGATTTCCAATGCCAACATCTTTTCATCCCAACCAGCGTTGAGGGCGATCCGGTTATCGGCAATGACCAAGGCTCGGCGTTGTGTTTCGGTTAAGTCCGGTAAGACGATGACCGGGACTTCTGTCATGCCTAAGCGTTGAGCCGCCAAAAGTCTGCCATGTCCGGCAATGATGACGTTATCCGAGCCGATAAGGATCGGGTTGGTAAAGCCGAACTCCTTAATACTGGCCATAATCTGTGCCACTTGCTCATCATTGTGCGTGCGCGAGTTGCGTGCGTAAGGGATAAGTTTATCCACTGGAAAGTTCTGTTGAAATTCCATTTTTGCTCCTGAATTTGTGTGATAAAACAAAGGGTGACCACCCAAAATTACAAAGTGACCACCCAAAATTTTAATTCGTTGTTATAACTATTTGATATTACTGTGCTTTTATGCGACCACTGACCACCCAAAATTTTTGTGTTTTGCTAGAAAAATGCCGCGGCTTGGAGCCCCGCATACGATCCGAAGCGAGGAAGGACCCGCCGGCCTCGGCCGATCGAAGTTGAGCGACCAACTGGCGGAACCTCCCGGAAACTGCGGGGTTAGGCAACAAGTTTGTCTTCCTGAACCGGAACGATAGTCAACGCCTGCAAAGTCTTGCGGCATAATTTGGTGTAAATCGGTCGATCCAAGCCGAAGAACTTGATTAAAGTATTCGGTTTTTGGTTGCAAACAAGCGGACTATTCGTAACAACACCGTTCTTAACAGTCCGGATAAAGCCGCTGGGCAGTTCAGACTTGCCGATGCAAGATGAAAGGTAGACGAAGCATTCATCATTGTCGCCAAGATGTTCGGTTGCAAGGTAACGTGCGTAGACATTCAAGGTTAAGTCAGCCTTGCTCGGGTCCTTGGTCCAGGGCGAACCACCGCCAATCGGACAAGCGGTAGAGTAGAAGTCGCACGCCAATTTCCGACCGGTAATACCACAGTCAGCAATGGATGAATGGAATTGATAAATGCCGGTGCCATTCACGATGATGGACTTTGGCTGTGTCCCAAGCGCATCAACGACAAATGGTTTGATGTCTTCCGGCTCTAACATAGGTATGGCAACTATTGCCGTCACTATGTCACCGGTTGCATCATCTATGGTAATTTGTGTTTTTATGTCAAGGCCAAGGTTAGATGATGTCTTTGCATGTTCATAAAGAGCATCATTTAGTTTACGTGCCAGCCATAACTCGCGATTGATGAGAGCCGGGCCTTTGCAGGCATAGCCCACAAACACGCCTTGATCACCCCAGCCGTCATGCTCAACACCTTGATTGATGTCGGCCGATTGGACCCCGATTTTGTTTATGACCTCTATATGTCGAACATCTATGGCATAATTTTTCCATATACTAGAGTAATGTTCATCATAACCGATTTCTCGGAGGGCATTGCAGACATATGTTTCGATGTCTGACATATCTACCGAACCTTTGACCTCACCACCGAGCATAACGCAGTTATCTTTGATCATAACTTCCACAGCGTAATGAACGCCGGGATCCTGCTCGATAAGTCTGTCTAAAATGTAACTTGAAATGTAATCGGCTGTTTTATCCGGGTGGCCGATCGACACCGCTTCAGCTGTTTTCAGCATAAATTTTTCTCCTGTTTAGTCCGTTATAGTAGGACAAGTTGGCCTAAATCCACATCACCACGTCACCCGACGAGGTTGCTCTGATTATGGCAGATTTAATGGAAAATTACAACAAAAAAAATCCGCTGGTTTGCGGCCAGCGGATTTCAATGCTATTGTAAAATGATATAACCGGAATGTCTGTTTGCACACTTTCTCACGATTATATCAATTTTTATAATGATTTTTGGGAAAAATGTCCACTCCTTTTTTGTTCACCACATTTTTTTCCCAAATTGAAGAAATAAATTTTATTGATTGCATTCCGATGAACCTTCCAAATTTGTGTTCTTTCAATTCCAAAATCAATACTTAATAGCTTCCAAGGAATATGGCTGGCACGTTTCCATACCAGTCTGCTTTCTCTTGGCGTTAATATTGGAAGCCATTCTAGAATGACTGTTTCCCAAATAGCTATTTCTTCTTGGGTTGGACGTGGGGGAACAGGTCGGCGGTCCATGAACGCAATCTCTTGCGGAGTATAGACAATTTCCGGCATACAGCACCGATATTTTGGAGGTCGGACTGGTGGCATCAACCGTTCTACATAGACGGCTGTTTCCAGATCTTTTTTGATTTGTTCAATCGTGATTGGCTTCATCTTGCGCCCCCCTTTACCTTGCTAAGCATATCGTGACAGATGTCCGACATGCTCTCCATTTCGGAGTAGGACAAACCGTTTTCTTTGCAAAACCATTTTCTGACAGCCTTTCGCCAATCCAGCGCGATGTACTTCTTGCCATTCATCCAGCCGCGTTCGGAATTCCACTTCACAAACGCAACCGGGTCGATGGTATAACCGCTTTCCTTGCAATAAATCGCTACTTCCTCAACACTCGGAGCACCAACGTATCGTGACTTATCCACATTTTCCGGCTCTTTATCTTTATCCTTTTTATTTATAAAATCACTTTCAGACTCTTTTTCTTTATCTAGTTCACTATCGTTCTCTTTATCTCTCTCTTTATCTTCCGGGCGGTCGGTTTGCGCTGGTTCAGATGGCTCGCTCGAATTTCGCTCAGCGGTCGCTTTGCGATTTGCAGTTCGCTTTTTTGCGTTTTGCGCGTTAATCTCGCAGGTTTTAAGCCAACGCAAATTGCGTAATTCAATAACTTCTTGAATCGCATCAAAGTGAATTTTTTTCATGTCCGTTAATTTTACAGAAGTGCATCCATATAAATTAAATTCGCACAGCGCGACAATTAAATCCGCGATTTCACTTTTCTTATAGTTATGCACAGCCGCGAGGAAGCCGGCAGTATCGAGCAAAATAGTTGTCTTTTTATCCATGATGCACCCCTTGGGATTCATCCATTGTTTTAATCCGGATCACACCTTGAACCCACCGCAGAGCTAAAACTGCGCGGTGGTACTCCTTTGTTTTTTCTCTGTGCTTCAGCGTATGCGCGATCACTTCTTCTTTCAGTCGCGCTTCAAAATCACGCAACTGAGTAAAAGAGAGGGCAATCATGCTGTCTACCGGGATTGTTTGAATGATTTCATAAACAGTTTTTGTTTTCTTAACCATGTTTTTCTCCTTTTGTTAAGGTTGATACAAAAGGTAAAAATCCCGGATGTCGGAAAATCCCCTCAAAAAAATCAAATTTTTTTATTTTTGGTTTTTCGTCTTACTTTCTCCCTGATATTTCCTAAAACATTTTTTGATACATGCGCCTTAGATGTTGCCTCATCATTTGTAAAACCAAATAAAATGAGCCTTATAAATTGCCACTCTTTATCAGAAACAATTGATTGTAATTCCCTGATTGAAATTTCATTTTCCAATGTACTTAATGAAAAGTCAGAAACAGCTTCAAAAACGTCTTCCTCACACATACTATTTAATGATTCTGTAGCGAAAAAACCCGATTGCAACTGTCGCAACCGGGTTCTTAAAATTTGCTGTGCTTTTGTTTTTATTGATACAAATAAATAATCATCAGGAACTTCTTTCTTACGATAAAATCGCTCTAAATAAAAGAGGACTAAATCTTGAATTAAGTCCTCTCGTTCCTGATAACTAAATAGTCCTGTTGAAAAAATATATCGCAAATGAATCTTGATATATGTTACTACCCTGGGTGGTAGTCCATTGAATAAATTTTGTGTCATATTTTAACCTTTTGTTAATGATTTATACAAAAGGCTATATATTCATAAGTTTAATTTCTTTCAATGCGCACTTGAAATTTGAAATGCAGAGAATATCTGCATTAAATTTAATTTAAATAAAACGGAGATGGCTTAATTATATAAAGCCTAATTCGCGTTTTTGTTCCTCCCAAGAGTAAGGGAACCGTTCACGCAGTAGTTTGCGTAAGTTTAATAGTTTAGGCTGTGTGCCGTTGATTATTGCCATGATGATATCTGGGGCAAGCGTTGTCAGGCGAATGATTTGCCCCATATACCCGCGGTCTATATTTTCCCTCCTTGCTAATTCTGTCACGGATAAATGTTTTTCTTCCATGATTTGTTTCCAATAAAATGCCAGTGTAACAGCATTAAAAAGTTTTTCATCACGATGAGGAGTTATTCTTTCCACAGAAGCCGGCTCAACAATAACTGTGCGACCACGCTTTTGGCCAAACCGCACCGGATATTTTAATTCCAAAATCTTATTATTAAAGGCTGGATCAGGTTTTACCAAACTGCTTTCATACAAAGTTGCCGCAAACGGTTGCAATTTAATTTCAATGTGATCATGGCAAATAATTACTTTTCTAACTAGTTCTGATATAAAATTGTGTATGGTTCTAGGCTCAAAATATTTAATGGCATCACCTATATCACTGATAATTTTATGAATGTCAGCCGCGTTGCAATTATGTCCTTGATTTTCAAATTCTTTTAATAATCCCTGCTGAAATTCAGGAGCCTGAAATATACTTTTGATTTTATCAATAACAAATGATTCAATTTCTCCGGCAGGAATGCTTCCAACCTTGCAATGTGCAATTTTTGCACCTTCCTTTACCGTCTTCAGTGGTGTGTAATATTCGTAATACTTATTTCCATGTTTACTGCGTGTTGGGGTCATAGCACCGCAACATTCGCATTCTATCAATCCTTTTAATAAGGAGTGCTTAATGACACGCGATGGCCGGAATGCTTCACCTAAATTAGCTTTTCGCAGACTTTTGGTTTCGTCCCAAAGTTCTTGCGAAATGATTGCTTTGTGCTGGCCGTCATACAATTCACCTTTGTAAACAACTTTTCCTAAATAAACCGGATTATTAAGTATGTTGCTGATCATGGCATGATTAAAACTTCCTTTTGAAATATTGTTTCCGGTCTTAGTAATGCGCTCTTTAGGCTTATATCCTTTTTCATTTACATCACGCACTGTCTGAAATTGCGATCCTGTGCGCCTATAATCTTCAAAAATAAAACGCACAATTTCTGCTTCTTCTTTATTAATTACCAGTTTTTTATTTTTAGAATCATAGCCCAAAGGAAGCGGACCACCGGTCCACATTCCTTTCTTTTTACTGGCCGCAATTTTATCCCGGACACGTTCAGCCCCAAGCTCACGCTCAAATTGTGCAAATGAAAGCAATATATTTAAGGTCAGCTTTCCCATGGAATCGCAGGTATTAAAATGTTGCGTGACAGAGACAAATGAACAACAGTGTTTTTCAAAAATCTTCACTAACTGAGCAAAATCCAATAAAGAGCGGGTTAGACGATCGATTTTATAAACAACGATCATATCAACTTTACCGGCCTCTACATCTGATAATAATTGTTTCAGGGCAGGCCTTTTAAGGCTTCCTCCGCTAAAACCTCCGTCATCATAATGTTCCGGCAGGATAACCCAACCTTGGTGTTTCATGCTTCTAATATAATTTTCACCGGCTTCGCGTTGGGCTTCCAAGGTATTGAATTCTTTTTCGAGACCTTCATCTGTTGATTTACGTGTATATATTGCACATCTGATAGGGCTAAAACTTTCCATTGGTTTCTCCTTTATTTTTCTTGCTTATCTAAACCAAAAAAATATCGTCCGGATATTTTGCGGCCGGTTATTTTCTTTGCCACCGCAGATAAGGTTTGATACTTCAGACCATTGAATTCAAACCCATCGGGCAGAACCACAACAACATGATCAACACCTAAATACTCACGGACAATTCGTGTTCCTGTCGGCGGCAAATTATTATGTGACCTAGATGGAACATGCATATTAGCTATGACCTGTTGCTGATGACTTGAAAGTCCTCCATAGGCAAGTTCCTGTATCCGGTAGGCCAGCCTCGAAATATAGAATTCTTTATTTTTGGATATAGGCGGCGTATCAAAATACTTTTCCCACATTTTTTGCAACTGAGTAAGCGATTGCTGTTCTAAAAGTGCTATTTGCATTGCTACTTGCATTCTTGACCTCCATCATTGTTGAGTCGTTCTTCGTTATCGACACAATACATGCTTGGATTGGAAAGATTATCCAGTCTTTTCTGAGCTAATTCGCCACTTTCTTTCATTTTTAAATATTTAAGTAAGTCTGGCATTATAATTTTAATTAACTTTTCTACTTGGGTCATTTTGACCTCCTTTCGAAAGGTAAAAATCCCGGAGACTAAAAAATCCCCTCAAAAAAATGAAAAAATTTTTTATAGAAGCAAGTGGACAGTATATGTCATTGATTTAGAATAATAAAAAACACTTGGCCAGTATCTTCAATGAGGGTCACCTTGTTGGATTTGAAACGCAAACAGCATAATAAATTATATAAAGTGAGTAAATTTAATGATTTCTATAGCAAGAGGACAAATTGAAATACCCAAGTGCTCAGGGTATACTTTTTGCGGCAGGTGTATACTTTAAAAGGTGTTACAATCAAAACGACAAACACTATTTATAAAATTTTGAAAAGGGAAATAGTGGCTAGAATTGGGCTTTAAGCGGGTATAAAAAAAGCGGACACTTTAAAGTATCCGTTTTTATTTTTTTATATTGGTCGGGGCGATAGGATTTGAACCTACGGCACCTTGGTCCCAAACCAAGTACTCTACCAGGCTGAGCTACGCCCCGTCATACAAAAGTTATTATTATACTTTTTTCTAAAAAAAAGCAAGGATTCTTTTTCATATGACATCAGAAAAAAGAGAGGGCGGGCTTTTGCCCGAACAACCTTAATACCGTTTTTCCTCTATAACTTTATTTAAAACATCACAAACACTTCTTAAACTTTCCTGAAACTGATTACTTTCTTCCGGCGTTAAACACGCAAACAATCGTGTCATAACCGTCTCTGCCGCTGCTTTATGCCGTTTTAAATACGACTTTCCCGCCGAAGTTAAAAAATAATAAGTATTTCTTCTGTTTTGAGCATCTACTTCATGGGCAACCAACCCCTTTTTTTCCAACTTTCCATACAACATACATAAATTTTGCGCCGAGTGTCCCGATAGTTCGGCTATATCTTTCAATCGGATCCGACCATGCTCTAATAAATTATCCAACAAAAACATCGTTTGTGGTCTTGCAAAATCCTGATTTTTCATTAAAAACGACATCATTTTTTTGCCCAAGCGACGATGTGCTTCCGTCAATTTAAAAAATGCTTGTTTGTAAAAAAATATTTGACAAAATGAATGATTCTGATACAATTAAAGATATGTGGGAATAATTTCCTTTCTTTTTAAGGATAAGGAGGCCGACATGATCATTTCTTGGACAACTTATGATGAAACGTATAATCAAAAGACTGACACATCGGCACCGACACCTGCTTATGAACACATGGTTGAACAACAACCGCGTTTGATTCCTGTCCCCGCAGATAAACCGCGTTTCATTCGTCATCACGGGCATGAAGCGGCCATTCGGGCACGTTTGTTGCGTGAAATGCAATACAAAAAATAAGGAATCGCAACGAGTCGCACACGAATCCACAAAACTTTTTTCGGGAGAATGAAAAAAAGTTGTTTTTTGCATAAGAGCGTGTTACACTGTTTAGCAGGGAAAATCACAAAACAAAAGGAGGTTGATTATGTCCTTAAATATATTCGTTTCACCTCGTTTTCTCTCTATAGTAACTGCCGGTCTGATTTGTTGTGCAGCAATCCCGTCTTTGGCAAAGGGAGATATTTCTCTACCTTCCCCCGAAACAACAGGCGGTATTCCATTAATGGAGGCGATTAGTGCCCGTGCTTCAAACCGTTCTTTTGCCCATAAATCTTTAACACCTCAAGTGATAAGCAACATGCTTTATGCGGCATTCGGTATTTCACATGAAGATAAACATACCATTCCAACAGCGCGAAACAAAAAGGATTTAAAAGTTTTTGTTGTTAAGGCCGACGGCGCTTATCTTTATAAACCACAAGAAAACAAGTTAGAACAAGTCTCACCCGACGATCTGCGTCCGTTACTGGCTAAACAAAGTTTTGTGTTAGAAGCCCCACTTACCCTTGTGTATGTGGGATCCGATTCGGAAACGGCCGCCATGCACGCGGGATCTGCCTATCAAAATGTCGGCTTATTTGCCGCCTCGGTCGGTTTGAACAATGTTGTGCGTGGGTCCTTTGATCGTAAAGGATTGGCCAAAGAATTAAAGTTGAACCGTGATGAAGTTGTCCTTATCTCGCAAACCGTGGGTTGGCCAAAATAAACGCTCAAACACCCCGTTTTTAAGCGGGGTGTTTTTTACCAGTCCCGACATTTGGCTGACGTCGCACGATAGTTTTCTTCGGTATCAATTAAAGAATTTTTTTCGTCAATCTTCCGATTGATAAAATTTAAAAGCGGCTTGATATCATCCAACACCCGCATAAATTCACGCTTTGTCAATTCATCAATACGTCGTGCGGTCGCTTCACTTTTATAAAGTGACACAGGATATAATTTATCAACGGCTTTCCTTAACTCTGATTCAATATCACGGCGGTAAAACGTTACAGCCTGACGAAAGATATTGACATGAATATCCTCGTGTTCTTTAACAACTTTATAGGCACAGCTGTGCACCCGGTATTTTTTATCAATATATACATCCAACTTTTCCAACCCGATTTCAAAGGTAATTTCTTTTAATCCAACACATACCTCTTTTTGCTTGGATTCAACATATGATTTTGCCGTTCCCGATACGTCCACCTTTGAAACAGTCAACCCCCGCACCATCATACCCGCCGAATCGGGCATTTTCGTTTTTGCCGCCACCGGAAAATCCGCACCTTTTAAATGGTGATAATATTTGGGTTCGGGGACATGGGTCACAATTTTGATATCCACGGGATAGCGGTCACAAAAAGCATTTGCATTCCCCGAAGAAATCAGGCATAATGCCGTCATAACACCGCCAACGAATAAAGAAATCTGATTCATTCTTTTTTTTTAGCACAAGGAATGTCAAAATGCAAAAAATTATTTCATATAATGTTGCCGGCTTGCGGGCACGGATACCATTGGTTCAACGTTTGATGGACGAGGAAGCCCCTGATTTTTTATTGCTTCAAGAAATAAAAGTAACCAACGAAACACTGCCGTTTTCAGCATTTAAAGGTATTCCGTATCACTTATCGTTTATCGGACAAAAATCCTTTAACGGTGTCGCCGTTTTTTCCAAACAGGCCCCGGATGAAATAATAACCGCCCTGCCCGATTTAAAGGAAGAAATACCCCAAGCCCGCTTTATAGAAGCACGCTTTCAAAATCGTTTAAGTGTTATCAGTGTCTATGTCCCAAACGGAAATCCCCCCGAAAAAGACCCTGCAGACACAACACGTTTCAATTATAAACTAGACTGGATGGCAACGTTGACCCGTTATATCGGCCGCCTGATTGATGAAGGGCGTTCTTTTATCATCGGGGGCGACTTTAATGTGATCGCGCAAGACAGCGATGTTTATAACCCCGATGCTTATCGCCAAAATGCATTGATGCTGCCCCCGGTACGGCAAGCATTTCAGACATTCGCACAAACCGGTGTTGTCAATACGTTGCGGCATATGACACAGCAAGAGCATCTGTATTCTTTTTGGGACTTTCAATCAGGCGCCTGGCGTAAAAACAACGGTATGTTGTTGGATTATATTTTTGTGTCACCTGATTTAAAAGCCGAAATTACCGATTGTCGCATTTTAAAACCCTACCGCGGGTTTGATAAACCATCAGACCACGTGCCGGTGTGCTGCGTTTTAAAATAAGCCGTTATGAGCGTTGATACGCATGACGATAACACCCCTTTAACGTCAGGGCTGTTTGAACCCGCCGCGGCCGTTTAGAGATGATTTGGGCGGCTGATTGTTCAAAACGTTCTATCTTTTTTTTATCCCACAACAACGGCACCCCAACCGAAAAATCATGAAAGATATCGCAGGAACTCACTTTCCCCAAATACAGGTTATCGGCAAACAAACTGACAGACCGTTTTGCGGCCTGAACCACCTCTAACCGCACATGGGCAGAGGCAGGTAAAATATCATTGACACCCCGACAAGCGGCAATAGATGTGCTGGCCAATAAGTTTTCCCGGAACCCCAACTTGTGCCCACCGGCAGATACGTTATAGGCAGCACTGCCCATTGGCGTGGCCAATAAATGCCCATCTCCACACACAAAAAACGGCCGCTTATCCCCTTCTATGGAACCGATCAGACGTGCTTGTTGCGGATTATCACCACTGCGCACATAAACCTCATTCCAAGCAATTTGTTGAATAATATTACCTTGAATTCCCAACGCCTGCACTTTTAAGGGATACAGCATTATTTCTTGTGCTTCTTCTAAACGTTCCGACAACCCTTCCGAATTATATTCGTTTTGATAAGCTCCCAAATGCCCCAAATTCATACCGTAAACTTTTTTACCGTATTTAAGCCCCAATCGCAACGCCGCCAATGTTGTCCCATCTCCGCCCAATGAAATAATCACGTCTGCATTTTTAAGCGGTGCCGCAACCGCCGCATAACGCTTTTTAAGCACCTCTTTTGCCGCTTTGGCCCCGGGGTTTGTTTCATCAGCATAAAAATAAAGTTTCAAAAAAATCCTTTCTTTGTTTTAGGGTTTAATTATACCGCATCTTTGCTTTTTTGTCAAATGAACCTTTGTCTGACAGTCTTTAAAAAACGCCTTGATTCCCGATTCGTTTTCGTTTATGATAAAGGCACTTTAAACAAATATCCCTTAAAAAAAGGAAACGTCATGAATCTACAACATCTTGTCAAATCAAAAGTTGGAGCAGCCTATGCGGCCTGTGGTCTAAACACTGAAAAAACATTGGTTAAAACGTCTGATCGTCCGGATATCAGTGATTACCAATCCAACGGGGCACTGGGGCTTGCGAAAGAACTCAAAACAAACCCACGCATTTTGGCCGAACAAATTGCCACCCAATTACGTCAAGATGATTTTTTTGATACCGTGACCGTTGACGGCCCGGGTTTTATTAATATGCGTTTAAGCACCCGTGCGCTTACCGAAAACGCCTTTAATATTTTGGCAACCGACACGGGCGGATATGAACGTCCGACACCCGTTAAAAAAATTGTGATTGACTACGGCGGACCCAATATTGCCAAAGCATTGCATGTCGGTCATTTGCGCCCCCATGTTATTGGTGAAGCGATTAAGCGTTTGTGCCGTTTTGCGGGCGATGAAGTCATCGGCGATATCCATTTGGGAGACTGGGGGTTACCAATGGGATTGTTGATGGCCGAAATTCAGGAACGGCAACCCGATCTGCCCTATTTTAACACGGCATTTTCGGGCTCATACCCCGACATACCTCCCTTTACGGCCAAAGATTTGGAAGTAATGTATCCACTGGCCAGTCAAAAATCAAAGCAGGATGCGGCCTATCTGGCACGCGCCAAAGAATTGACACGCCGGCTTCAGGCCGGGGATAAGGGTTTAAAAGCTCTGTGGCAGCAATTTATTGGCGTTTCCGTAACCGAGTTAAAAAAACTGTATCACGAATTAGATATTCAGTTTGACTTATGGCGCGGTGAAAGCCATGTGAATGACCGGCTAAAAGCCTTGATTGAACGGTTAAAAGCCGACGGCACACTGATTTTAGACGACGGGGCACAAATTATCCCCTTGGGTAAAGCCAAAGGGGGCAATGATTTACCACCCCTGATTATGATAAAATCTGATGGAGCGGTCATGTATGGTGCGACGGATTTGGCCACAATTGAAGAACGCGTGACAGAATTTAATCCCGATGAAATTTTATATGTCGTTGATGCACGGCAAGGTCTGCATTTTGAACAGGTCTTTTCCGCGGCGGATAAACTGGGGCTGTTGCATAAGGCAAAACCCACGCATTTGGGATTTGGGACCATTAATGGCCGTGACAACAAACCGTTTAAAACACGGGACGGTGGCGTTATGACGTTGCGCATGCTGATTGATATCGCCAATAAAGCGGCCCTTGATAAAATGAATGCCGGTGAAATGGGGCGTGACCTAAGCGAATCGGAAAAAGAAAACATTTCTAAGATCGTCGGCACATCAGCTTTAAAATTCGCCGATTTAATGAATGAACGTACCAAAAATTATATCTTTGATCCCGACAAATTGACATCGGTTGAAGGGAAAACGGGCCCCTACTTGTTATATGCCATGGTTCGGATGAAATCCTTGCTGGAAAAAAACGGGGCAACTGATGTATTATCATCCGACGATATTCCAACTGCCTGTGCACCCGCAGAAAGAGCCCTGTTGCTGCGTTTATATGCCTTGCCGGATAGTGTTCAAACGGCCTATGACAACAAAACACCGCACGTCATATGCGATTACTTGTTTAAATTGGCTCAAGATTTTAACTTGTTTTATCATGATTGCCCGATTAAAGACACCGATCCGACAACAAAGCACGGGCGACTGGCCTTAACAAAATACACATTACATATCGCCCGGTTGATGGCACATATATTGGGATTACACATCCCCCCCAAAATGTAATCCCGTTTAGCGAACAGTTTTAAACCGTTCCTCAATTGGCAAAAACGATTTCTCCCCGGGTTCAGAAGCCGGCACCCCAAAAGGCATCTGGGCAATCAACCGCCAACTTTCCGGCACCCCGGCCAACCGACCGGCAAAAGCATCAATCAAGGGATTATAGTGTTGTAGACTGGCTCCCAATCCTTTGCTTTCCAATACCATCCAAACGTTTGATTGCAACATACCGGCACCTTGTTCGGCCCAAATGGCAAAATTATCCCGATAAAGCGGATAGCTTTCGGCATAAGAAGCGACAACACGATCATCGTTATAAAACAACACCGTCGCATACGCATTTTTAAACGCATCTATTTTTGCCTTTGTTTTTTCAAAGGCTGCTTCCGGGGTCATATCTTTTAAAATACGCAGCGTTTCTTCCCATAAAGCCGTATGTTTTTGATCCAACAACAATACCATCCGCGCACTTTGCATATTAAATGCCGACGGTGTATACCGTAACGTTTCCTGTAACATCTGTTCCAAAGCTGTATCCGGTACCGTCGTTTTATTTGTCAGGTCATAATACGTGCGTCGCGCCCGAATTTCGGATAAAATATCACTCATTTTCGCTCCTTTTAAAAAAAATTTTTACTTATTTGCAATATAAGCGCTTTTATCGGTATTTGCAATAAAAAAGCCAAAAAATCAAGGAAAACAGCCATCTTTAAAGAAATAAAAAAAGAACAAATCATGTTAGCCCTTTTTGTTTTCAGAACTCATTTAGATAAATAAAAATAAAAAATATATTCTGCTGGATGTTCCTTTTGAAAAAAACACTTTATACTGGTGAAAATATATTATTCTTTTTTGTATGAGGTGAAATCGTGAAACGAGAAAAAAAAGGCATTTTTCAAATTGGAACAAAAATCAAAGCACGTCGTAAAGCTTTGGGTTTAACACAGGAAAAATTAGCTGAATTAATCAATTGCTCCTTTAAAACCATCGGGAATATTGAAAACGATAATACGATTCCCGATACACGTCAGGTTATCAATCTGTGTGATATTTTAAACATGTCATTTGATGAACTTTTCAGCGATGTTTTGAAAAAGAAAGACGATAACTTTTCAATGTTATCAGCATCATCTTTGGCGGCTGCCGATTCGCAGAGCGGCGATGAAGATTTAGAAAACGATGAAGCGCCGTTTTTATTAAACCGCGTGATTGTTAAGCCCAGTCGTTCGGCCAGTTGTTTGCAGTTACAAGAATACATCGCTGCCCGTTTGGGAATGTTGAATGAACCATCGTTAAAGGCATTAAAGTCATTAATGGATTGTTTCTTGGAAGATAAATAAGCTGTCTTCATCAAACCTTAATAATCCGACGAGTTGAAAGCAACAATTCGTCGGATTTTTATTAAACAAAAAGAAAAGCTACCCCAACAACCAGCCAAGTATGAATTTTGTTTCTTGTTCTGTTCACATCTTAAAGCAACAAATAAAATAAGATAATATAACTGTTTCTTTGATTATTTCTTTCCAGATATATCCACATGAAAAGGCAGTTTGTTTTTAATGGATCGTTATCTTATAGAGTTTATAAAGATTTTTCTTTAACTTGACAAATACTCTAGAAAACCTTACTTTCCCTAAAAAAAAGAGAGAAAGGGTAATGGCACCTGTTTTAACTTTTGACCAATACGTAACGGCACGGGGGTTCATTCGTTCCCGCGATCGGCGATCAGCGTTTGCCCAAACAGCACGCAATTTATACAACACCTATCAAACACCCGAAAAGTTGGCGCGTTTATATCGCGAAATTTATTTAAAGGCTGCTGAAATAAACGAAATTTACCCTGATTTAGATCAAACAAACCCAACTATCGGGGCCGCTTGTCTGGTTGCCTTATCTTATGCCCACTATCGCAAACGCCTGTGTTGCCCCAAACGTGCGTTTTTAACCGATATTTGGCTTTATTTAAATGAGTTAGGTGTTCGGCTTTATTTAAAGGGACGTGCGTTTTTACCCAAAAAGGATAAACCGCTTTAACAAAAGCCCCCCCCCCGAACAAGGGGGAGGCTTTTGTTACAAACCTGATTTTGATTGCTCTTTTAAGAAGTTTTCCAACCAATGAATATTATAGGCTCCATCAATAAAAGCCGGATCGGCAATAATTTTTTGATGCAACGGAATGGTTGTCTTAATTCCTTCAATCACAAATTCTTCTAATGCCCGCCGCAACCGCATTAAAACACTGTTGCGTGTCCGACCGTGCACAATTAACTTGGCCACCATTGAATCATAACATGCCGGCACCTTATATCCCCAATACATGCCCGAATCAACGCGCACGTTCAATCCCCCCGGCACATGCCAACATCCGATTTTTCCGGGACACGGAATAAAGGTTTCCGGATCTTCGGCATTGATCCGGCATTCAATTGCATGGCCGTTAAAATGAATGGCATCTTGCCCATAACCCAAAGGACACCCGCTGGCCACACGAATTTGTTCGCGCACGATATCAATACCCGTTACCATTTCGGTAATAGGATGTTCCACCTGAACCCGTGTGTTCATTTCCAAGAAATAAAACCGGCCATCCTCATACAAAAACTCAATTGTCCCGACACTGGAATACCCCAACTTTTCCATAGCCGAACGGGCAATTTCACCAATTTGACGCCGTTGGGCAACATTCAATGCCGGTGACGGTGTTTCTTCCAACACTTTTTGATGATTGCGCTGTAACGAACAATCCCGTTCCCCCAAATGAACGACATTCCCGTAATTATCCGCCAAAATCTGAACTTCAATATGACGCGGTGTTTGCAGGTATTTTTCAATATACACCACATCATTTGCAAAAGAATTTTTCGCCTCGTTTTTGGCTAAAGAAAAGGCCTCTTGCATCTCTTGGGCATTTCGGGCAACTTTCATCCCTTTTCCGCCACCGCCGGCCGCTGCCTTAACAATGACGGGATATCCGATTTTTTCACCCCAGGCTAATGCTTCTTCAACGCTTTTAACGTCACCTTCGGATCCTTCAATCACCGGCAAACCGGATTCTTTGGCTGCCTTTTTGGCACTAACCTTATCGCCCATCAGGCGAATCATCGCCGGCTTGGGACCAATAAAAACCATACCGTGCGCCTCAACCATCTCGGCAAAATCGGCGTTTTCCGATAAAAAGCCATATCCGGGATGAATTGCATCGGCACCGGTCATTAAAGCGGCCGAAATAATTGCTGCTTTGTTCAGATAAGAGTCTTTAGCCGGCGCAGGACCGATACATACCGCCTCATCCGCCAACTTAACATGCATCGCATCCGCATCGGCAGTTGAATGGACAGCAACCGTTTTGATGCCCATTTCTCGGCAGGCTCTGTGAATCCGTAACGCTATTTCGCCGCGATTCGCGATCAAGACTTTTTCAAACATGTCTTATTCCACGGTAAACAACGGCTGATCATACTCAACGGGAGATCCCGATTCAACCAAAACTTCCGTAACGGTTCCGGCTTTTGTTGATTTAATGGGATTAAAGGTTTTCATTGCCTCAACCAAACAAACGGTTTGCCCTACGGACACTTTATCTCCCACCTTAACAAACGGCGGTGTATTGGGGTCTTTTGACAAATAAACAACCCCCACCATCGGTGAAGTAATCGCTTGTCCTTTTTTCGGTGCGGGTTCAGAAACCTGCGGCTCAACTGCCGGGACGACGGCAACAGGTGCCGCAGCCGATTGAACGGTAACATTCGTATTGACCGACGGCGCGGCTAAACGAATATAAACACCGTTTGATTCATACTCAATTTCGCTCAAC
Organism: uncultured Alphaproteobacteria bacterium; assembly: GCA_944392145.1. Taxonomy (GTDB): domain Bacteria; phylum Pseudomonadota; class Alphaproteobacteria; order CAAHEQ01; family UBA3637; genus CALXVS01. Next base: position 21,181 of record CALXVS010000009.1, read on the forward strand.
CGATTTTCATGCAAAAGTGCGGCCAATTCGGCAATCGCCTGTTTTTGTTCGTTTTCCATGTAAAAAAACCTTTCGTTTCATAATTAAACTTGTTTTCTTTTTAGCCTATTTCGGGCAAAAAATCAAGTGTTAAAAAAGAAACTTTTATGACGCTTTTTTGCACCAATCAAAAACAGAAAATGGTTTCTTATTGCACCAGGACACATTTCTCCTCATCACTAACAATACGTAATCCGGTGCAAGTAAGGCAGGAGTCTTTCTCCTCCTCCGTTATCACATACGGTTCATCTGCTGCGTCACATCTATAGCAGTAATTACCCGCCCAAAAACGCGATTCAGAACTACAACTCAAACAACTGTTACGTTGATACTCCGTATCAACACGAACCTTTTCCGTCAACGAACAATCATAGCATTTAGACCTCGCACTAAATTGATCAGTGCTGCAGCTTTTATTGTCAATATGGCAATAGTTACTGTCAATATAACGATCCGTGCATGCCAAACAATACTCGTGTTCAACCGTCCCACTGGAAATAGACGGGCCTCCTGCAAAGGCGCAAGGCGCTATAGACCAGTTAACACCGCCTAAATAATAAAATGATTTCCCTTTCGTCGCCCTACGATTCAAAATACATTTATTATTCCCTGTCACATGGCGTGCATTTGTGCCCGCACAGGCAGCACACAATTCCTTTTCCGCCGTGCTGTCCGTGTAAAATGCCGCATTGTCATTCAATGAACACGGATAGCAGCTACCGTCATCCAGCAATACATGTGTCCCTTTGGGGCAATTTTTAATTCGGCAATATGTAACATCGTTTTCGGTAACTTTTTCCCGACCGCAGGCTGTTGAAGCACACACGTTTTCATTGGCATTCACTTTGATTTTCTTGGCTTCACTGCAGGCATAACAAGCCCCGTCGGCGCCCATAAACTCATCCGCGTCACAAACGGTTTTGACGCAATAACTGTCCACAACTTTTCGGTTTTTGACACCGTCTGCGTTGACACATAAAGCGCATATTTCTCCTGACTCTGAACTTGATCTGACATTTAATGCCGATGGTGTGTTGCAAGATGCGGTTGTTATGGTTCCGCCTTGAGTCCAATACCAAAACAATCCGTTGGTTCCCGTTGCTTTTCCCTTTGGAACACAGACATTGTCCACGATTTCCCTTTCGTTCGGCGCGGCACAGGCCTGACACGCTTCTTTCGTTTTGGCATTAGTGAGGTGATTTCCGATGTAAATCGCGCTTGTCAGAGAACAACTGCTGCACCCACCCCATTGTGTGGCAACTTGCTCACCTTGAGTGCATTGCGTGTCATTGATACAATAGCCATAATTTACATCGTGATGTCGATTCGGGCAGGCATTACAAGAACGTTGTTGGCGTGTGGTGGTAACCGTCACCGCCCGCGTATCACCACAAGGGATACATCCATATTGCGTTGATTCAAAATACCCCTCATCACAAATGGATTCAATACACGTGTTTTCCTGTTCACTCCAAACATACCCCGCGGGACAAAAACATTCGTTTGTGTCCATGTTCAGGTATGTGTTACCACTGCAATGACACGCCAATTCATCTATGTTAAATTCGGCACGCCATCCGCAATTGGGATTATTTAAATCATTTTTATAAACGAAACCCATATTTGTCAAATTACTGCTTGTATTACATACGGAAAGATCATCGGTATAACGCATATCCTCATCCGTTTCATGATCCCCCACAAAAATCGCGATAGGCGTATCATAATCATTTAAAATTTGACGACACAGATCCGCGGGCACGTCAAAAACGTCTATACGGAAATAATCATTATTTAAAGCGGTGACATAACTATATGTTTCATATCCCATATCTAAATGCGTATCAAAGGCCGTTGGAAGCTCTTCTTCCAAAGCATACGTTTTACCAGAAGCCGCGATTTGCGCCGAAATATCAACGGCGCGCATATTCAGTTCATTGACAACTTCATTGGCGCGGAACTTCAACAGGGCAAAACGATACCCGACCACGGCAGCAATACTTAACACGCCGATAATGGCCAACACCCCCAACATCTCTATCATAGAACGACCTGTTTCGGACAAGAGAGGACGGCGGGCGGACACGGACAGGGACGGGATGTCACTATCCGCGACACCTCTCCGCCCGGCATGCTTGGCGTTGCGAGCCTCCCGAATAAATGAGAGCGCTTTGCCCGCGCAAGCGGACAACCAAGTCCATGTCATCCTTGTGCTTGACACGAGGATCCAGGAACATTGATTCCACTTAAAAAAAACACCCTTGTTGAAAAATCCCTTAAAATGCATATGCTGCCTCCCTTTATAAAAATACCGCCTTTTGTCTTAAATAAAGGATCGTTAGAATGTAACGCTCTTTTGGATTAAGTTAGCATGTTTTAGGAAGTGTGTCAATAAAAAAATAAGTTATTGTAATTCAATAAAAAACATCTATTTTGGAATGGGGTATTTTTTTCTTTTAAAATATGTCTAAAAAAAAGGATCCTTTTTTTTAGACACGGTATTTTTTGTTTCTATTATCCTGTTTTATAAGAAAAATCACCCCCTGTCGCTGTATTCTTATTGTGCCAAAAATGAACGACAGCTGCCCTGCACATATTGTTATTCCTGTAGCGTAAGACCGATTTGATATGTAAAAACAACGCTTTAAAAGCGTCACATAGTGGTTCCTTTTTGGAACATAAAGAACCGGGGAGATGAACCGGCTGTTTTATGAAAGAGGACATACGGAACGTATTTAAAAAGTTATGGATTAAGGTAAAAAAGGTTAAAGCGGTATCAGTTTCCCTGGATCCTCGAGCCAAGACCAAAGATGACAATAGAGAAAAGCCTGCCGGCGGAGATACTCCTCCAACCGTCATACCCTTTCTGTCGGGCATTCGGGGGAAAGAGACCTTTAGAATGACTAACCCGATATGTTTATGTAACCGTATGGAATGGATAAAATAATTGCCCTTTAAAAAACCTTATTTATGCAACACCGTATTAAACCGCCCGACCCAAGCCAAACATTTGCCAAATAAGACTGCTAACACTAATTGTGCATAAATCAGCCAAGCTGTTTGGACAATCAGTTGAAGACCGGGTGTCACCTCGGTCAAAGCAAGGTGTAAAATACGATTTAAAACCAAGCTGACGACAGCAATTAAAAACACCGCCCCGGCCATAACACCAATTAAAACAACCATACGTAACCAGTTTTGGCGAATAAAAAGAAAATTTTGCCGAAAGTCAAATACTCTTTTTAACCGAAAATCATGCACGAAGTAAAAAGAATAAGCTAACACATAAAACACACCGAACAGGCCCATAAACAATAATCCGTCGGTAATCAGGAATGCAAAAATCGTTTCATAATCCGCACCCGACACAAAACCGATGGCAAAGCACACCGCCCCAAACACAAGCCAAAACAATAAAAATACAAGACCAACGGCAATTGGTAAAAAAATTAATTTAAATACCAACATACCATATGTCAATAACTGTGCTTTATGTCCCAACGTGGGAATCAGGCTGCGTCGTGGGGGCAAGCGAAACGTTCCGTCGGAAAGCACAAGTGCGTTATGCGCCACATAGGTCAGATAGGCTTTTGAAAACAACGCGCATATATAACTTCCAATCAATGCCAACCCAACATATCCCCATGATAAACCATGATGTTCAACCAATGCACCCAACACGGCAATCAAATCAATGGTGTCACTTTGTGGCATGGTAACCGCGTTTTCATAATAGACCACGGTTTGCGCCAAATCATTCAAAAATGGCGCCATTAAATAAGCAATCCATTCAACGGGTAATGTCATCAAAAATAAATAAACAAATCCTATACTCAATGGTGTTTTTAAATAAGATAATCCGATCCGAAACATGTTATTCCCTCTTTTTTTATAAGGTGGAGGGTATCAAAAGCATTGTCAAGGGGGGGGGGGGAAATCAATCCCGGTGATATGGGTGATTATCCAAAATGGTTTTGGCGCGATAAAGCTGTTCGGCCAATACCACCCGTGCCAACATATGCGGCAAAGTCATCCGTCCGAAAGAAATCTTTAAATCCGCTTGTTTTTTAAGTGATTCATCATGTCCGTTGGCACCCCCGATTAAAAAGACAACACAGGGCACCCCTTCATCCATCCATGTTTTCAACCGTGCGGCAAAACCGCGGGATGTTATCAACTCACCCGTCTCATCCAAAGCGACAATTTTGGCACCGGTCGGCACCTGATGCAACAATAAATCCGATTCGGCTTTTTTCAACTGATCCGGCGGCAACAAGCGCTTTTCTTCAACTTCCTTTATTTCAACGGGAAAACGGGTTTTAGAGACATACCCCGATATTAACATCTCCTCGGGTGTCTTTTTTTTCAACCGACCGACCGCGGCAATTAACAGGCGCATGACTTTTTACAATATTTATCCGGTAATAAGTCGGCAATCGGAACAATTTTATATCCCTTTTCGGCGGACTCATCCGGCATAATAACCCGGGCATGTGGGCCATAATCTGCAATATATTCACGACATTTGCCGCATGGTGAAATAATATATGCCGACGGGTCGCGCACCGCGACAATCATGTCAATTTCCATGTGTTCTTCGGCCGTATGAGCCATACCAATTGTAATGATTTCGGCACATGTCGCGATTGACGGTTGCGTGGTACCGACATGCAACCCGGCATAAACATGTCCCGATGTTGTCATCAATGCCGCCGCCACCACAACATGATGTCCGTCCTTTTCATAACGGCGTTTTAACAAATCGCGCGCTGCAGCGATCAGGGTTTCTGCTTTGCTGACCATCCTTACTCCTCTATCATTTTTTCAATCATGTCATCCAATGATTTACGATCGGACTTTTGATAATTTGTTATATTTTTCACCGCTTCCTTGGTTGTTTCTTTAACGGCTTTTTCCGTCTTTTCTACAACTTGCTCCTCGGCTATATCGCGAACGATTTTTTGAACCTTTTCCTCGCTTAAACGACCTTTTTCATAATCTTTTAAATTATTTTGGAAATTTTCGGGAATTAACCCGCGCACAAAATTTGCCGTCATTCGGATATAGGGCATGGTATAGCTGCCTTTTTCCCATTTAATAAGTTGTTTTTCCGAAAAAAACAAACCGGCAGCAATATAAACAACCGCAATCAGCAACACCGCCCGAAATACGCCGAACAAAAAGCCCAACATCCGATCCAATCCGCTTAAAGAACTTTGCCGCAACCGTCCCGTCACTTTTGCATTGATTAACGTCATAACAACCAACACAACCAATGAAATACCCGCCCCGGCCACAATGCCGGCAAACGTTTTGTTTTCAATAAAGCGATGCACCAGCGGTTCCACAAATACATAACAATAAAGCGCCCCCAAACCGGCCAAAATCCAGGATGTAATTCCTAAAAGTTCCCGCACCAACCCGCGATACAGGGCAAACAAAACCGACAGTATCAACGTTATAACAACTAAAATATCAATCCACCCAAATTCCATTTTTTAATTCTCCTAATGCCGGAAAGAATCCAATAATGTTTGCACATTGCCGACTTCAACAATCCGCAACGCCGCCTTTATTTCTTTTTTTGACCGACGCGGCGGGATTAGGGCACACCCGAACCCCAGCTTGGCTGCCTCTTTTAAACGCAATTCAGGTTGTGAAACACCGCGAATTTCACCTGACAACCCGATTTCACCAAACAAAACAACATCCGCCGGCACCGGTTTTTTCATCAATGATGAAACAACGGCCATGGCCACCGCCATATCGGCTGCCGGTTCAGTTAACTTTAATCCCCCAGCTACATTTAAATAAATATCTTTATTTGACAGAGCAACACCATGTCGTGCTTCCAACACCGCCAAAATCATGTTCAGGCGACTTAAATCCCACCCGACAACAGCCCGCCGCGGGGCGGCGCCCGCCATAGGGGCTACCAGTGCTTGAATTTCAACCAACAACGGCCGAGACCCCTCAATGCCCGCGAAAACACAACTACCAGATGTTTGCCCCCGCCGTTCGGCTAAAAACAAAGCCGATGGATTGGCAACCTCGCTTAGACCTTGTTCGGTCATTTCAAAAACACCGATTTCATCGGTCGCCCCGAATCGGTTTTTGACGGAACGCAAAATCCGAAAATGATGCCCCCTGTCCCCTTCAAAATACAAAACGGTATCAACCATATGTTCCAAAACCCGTGGCCCGGCCAATGTGCCTTCTTTTGTCACATGTCCGACCAAAAACAAAACAAATCCGTTTTTTTTCGCCAACCGAATCAATTCATTCCCACAGGCACGCACCTGCGACACCGTACCGGGCGCTGAATCAATTGCATCTAAATACATGGTTTGAATGGAATCAATCACAACAATATCCGCGGCGGGCATAGCTTCTAACGTTGTAATAATATCCCGAATATTGGTTGCGCTGGCCAAATGAACAGCCGCTTTGTCCAATAAAAGCCGTGCGGCGCGCAGGCGTACCTGATCCACCGACTCTTCCCCGGAAATATACACACATTGCGTGGGAGATCCTTGCTTGTTCACCCCACCGGCCAAACGCGCCACCGCCTGTAACAACAACGTTGACTTACCGATACCCGGATCCCCGCCAACCAAAATCACCGACCCCGGTACCAATCCGCCACCACACACACGATCCAATTCGGATATATCGGATTTTAGGCGGTAAACAAGCTCGGGCGTGCCGGATAAATCGGAAAAAGCAATCTGTCGTCCGTTTTGAACGGCAGCCGCCGTCGGGCTTTGCGCCGCGGGCAAAGCTTCTTCAACAATGGTATTCCAACTGCCGCACGAATCGCACTTGCCGGCCCACCGGGGCGCCACCGCGCCACAGTTCTGACAAACAAAGTGTGATGTTTTCTTGGCCATTTCTTTAAGCCTTTAAATCCATTTGAATGGGGCCTTCTGCCGATCCGGCCACAAATTGTCGCACATACGGATTATCGGTTTTATCCAGCTCTTTAACCGTGCCGGTCCAAATAATTTTTCCCTGATACAACATAGCAATTCGGTCGGCAATTTTACGTGCCGAACTCATGTCATGGGTAATGGTTAACGCGGTTGCGCCCAATGTTTTCACCGTTGAAACAATCAAGTCATTGATCACGTCGGACATAATCGGGTCAAGCCCTGTGGTCGGTTCATCAAAAAAAATAACGTTCGGATTGGTGGCAATCGCCCGGGCTAAACCGACACGTTTTTTCATACCGCCGGACAAATCAGCCGGATACACCTCGGCCGCTTCGGCCGATAACCCGACCTGTGCTAATTTTTGCAAAGCAATTTCCCGCGCTTGTCGACGAGACATTTTTTGATTTTGCAGCAAAGAAAACGCCACATTTTCCCAAACATTCAAACTGTCAAACAGGGCCCCGCTTTGAAACAGCATACCAATCTGCGCTCGCAATGTTTCGGCCTGAACGGTTGAGGCGGCGGCCAAATCCACTCCGTCAATTTCTACCCGCCCCGCATCCGGCGTAAGCAACCCTAAAATACATTTCAATGTAACGGATTTCCCCGTTCCCGAACCGCCAATGATAACCACCGACTCCCCCGGAAAGATCTCTAAATCCACACCGCTTAATACGTTTTTTGAACCAAACGATTTGGATACACCCGACAACTTGATTTTGGGGATCAAAGGTTGTTTCACACGTTTAAAAAAAGCCATGAACCCTCCTTACCCTAAACGTTAAAAAACAATTCCGTCAGGATATAGTTGAAAATCAAAATCAAAATGCTGGCCGATACAACGGCATTGGTCGTTGCCCGACCGACACCTTGCGCGCCGCCTTTGGAATAAAACCCGTTATAACATCCCATCAATGTAATGATAAAGCCGAACACCGCCGCTTTTGTTAAGCCGGAAACAATATCCATGGGCTTTAAATATTCCCATGTATTCATTAAATAGGTTGTTGCATTGAACTCTAATTTATAAACGCCGATTAAATACCCACCGCAGACACCCAAAATATCACCGATAAAGACCAAAACCGGCATCATTAACACGCCGGCCAACACCCGCGGCGCAATCAGGTATTTAAACGGATTGGTGGATAACGTCACCAACGCATCAATTTGTTCGGTAACACGCATGGTCCCCAATTCGGCGGCCATCGCGGCCCCGATTCGGCCGGCAACCATTAACCCGGCCATAACGGGGGCCAATTCCCGCGTAACGGCAATCAACACCACCAACGAAACCGCCCCTTCGGCCGAAATTTGGGCAAACCCGGTATACGTTTGCAAGGCAATAACCATACCGGCAAACAAAGTCGTTAATGCCACCACAGGTAAGGAATAAAAACCGATTTCAATTAACTGTCGCAAAAAGGCCTTACCGTAAAACGGCGGCACAAAACAATGATACAGCGTTTTGGCCCCAAAAATACCCAGTGCACCGGTTGCCTGAAAAAAATGAAGCAGCACACGCCCCATCATATTGATAAACTGAAACCGCATAACCGTCCTTTTTAAATAAACCCTAAAAAAATCAGATGCAGTATATCAGGTTTAAATGCGAAATTCAACCCGAAAAAACGTTTTTTATGTCAAGAAAAAGCGGCCGTTCCAACCCCGACCGCATGAGCTCGTTTTACGTTCTGACAGTGGGTGCGGTGCGTCCCGTGCGTGACGAAATTTCGGCAACCGTATCGGCAAAAGTAATTAAATCTGCCAAGGTTTCCTGAACATCTGCCTCAAACCGCATCGTATCTTGCACAAGGCGGTTATAATAAACACGCAACGTTGCCCCGCTGCTGCCCGTTCCGGACAGACGGAACACAACGCGCGATTTATCTGCTAAATACAAACAAATCCCTTGATGCGCCGTTGTTTCGCAACTGACCGGATCATCATAGGAAAATTCAAAAGCTTGATCAATTGTCAACCCCGCAATTGTTTGCCCCGGTAATTCAGGCAATCGGTCAACCAATGCATGCATTAAGTCTGCCGCATCATTAGCATCCAACCCTTCATAACTGTGCGTTGAACAAAACACACGTCCATCCCGATGCCACAGCTCATGTGCTAACTGCGATACACTTTTTCCCGTTTCGGCCATAATGCTTAAAAACAACAAAACCGCCCACAACCCGTCTTTTTCACGAATATGGAACGACCCGGCGCCAAAACTTTCTTCACCGCATAGGGCAATTTTTTTGGCATCCAGCAAATTACCGAAAAATTTCCACCCTGTCGGGGTTTCATATAACGGCAATGACCGCCGCCGCGCCACGGCATCCACGGCAACAGATGTCGGCATAGATCGGGCAACGCCGTAAACCTTACCATGATAGAACGGCACCGTATCCAAATAATCGGCAAAAATCGCCAAGGCATCTGACGGATTTAAAAAAAATGATGGCCCCAAAATCATAAACCGATCCCCGTCCCCATCTGACGCAGCGGCAAAATCCGGTGCCGATGGTTGCATCATCCGATCAACCAAATGTTTAGCGTAGGTTAAATTCGGTTCGGGATGCAGCCCGCCAAAGTCAGGCAACGGAATGGCATTAACAACCGTTCCCGTCGGCGCCCCTAACAATTCTTCAAACAATCGTTTGGCATATGGCCCCGTGACAGCATTCATCGCATCAAAGGTCATTGAAAAACCACTTTGAAACAGTTTTTTAAGCGTGCTAAAATCAAATATTTCCTGCATATAGGCTACATAATCGGAAACCGAATCAATGACAACCACCTCACTGGCACCCAACATATATGTCCCCACGACAGACAAATCCACATCCGGGGCCTCAATTGTCCAATAACGATCTATTTCGGCGGCACGATCAGAAATAGCAGCAGTCAATATTTGCGGTGCCGGCGCACCGGTATGAATATTGAATTTGATACCGAAATCACCATCCGCCCCGCCGGGGTTATGGCTGGCCGATAAAATCAATCCTCCAAACGCCTGGTATTTACGAATTAAATGAGAGGCCGCCGGGGTAGACAGCACTCCGTTTTGCCCCACAATGATTTTTCCAAACTGATTGGCCGCAGCCATTTTCAAAATAATTTGTAACGCTTCCTTATTAAAATATCGGCCATCACCCCCGACAACAAGCGTCTTTCCTTCAAATCCGTCTAAAGAATCAAAAACAGATTGCACAAAATTTTCCAAATAATGGGGCTGACGCATGACAGCTGTCTTTTTTCTTAACCCCGACGTTCCCATAATTTGATCCGCATAAGGTGTTGTTTTGACGGCTTTGATATCCATAGATCCCCCATTATTTTTTATTATTTCATTTGATTCGATAAATCCTGTCCCCAAATGGCTTCCATTAAACGTCCGACTTCCGTTCGGGCCGACGCTGTTGATTTTGAAGCCGAATGAGAAATCCCCTGCTCTTTAAAATCCAACATGGTTAACCCTTTTAAAAACAATTCACGGAACACCACACGCTCGGAAATACCATTGGCCAATACAAAATGAATACGCCGCGACAATGCGTTCAATAAAACGCCCATGACCTGGGAGTTTTTGCTTTTACTGTAAAGCAATCGATTCCGCACCACGACCCATGTCAACGGCGGTTTGCGTTCCAGCATGCGTTGCTGACGTGCCCCCCAAACGGTTTGGGCAAAATGACTGGGACCTGTGATTTTCAACGTTGCTTCATCCACGTGTGCCAAAATATCCAAATCTACCATGGAATCATTCATGGGCGTTACCAACACATCGGCCAAAACCATTGCTTCCTGAGCTAATGGCGTATGTGCCCCCGGTGTATCAATAACAATGGCATCAACACGGTTAATCACCTTATCCAATTGACCGCGTAATGTATAAATTTTAGCGATATCAGGCGTCCAACTGGTATGTTCAGATATCGGCAGGGGAATTTTCTTTTCTTTGGCAAATGTTGCCCGATTTTCCAAATACCGAGTCAATGACCCTTGTCGCGCATCCAAGTCAAACGATGCCACCTGTTTCCCTGCACGCAAAAGGGATACAATCGTATGCATTGCCAGGGTGGATTTTCCCGTGCCGCCCTTTTCATTGGCGAACACAATAATTTTTGCTGTCATATTGTTTCCTTAAAAATCAAAAAATAAAGATGATTAGGTTATAACACTTTTTTTGTTTTTTGTCAAGGGACAGGATAATTTTGCCCGTCACCCCCTTGCGTGATGCATCATGTCTGCCTATATAGGTATGCAAAACGTTTTTTAACAACAAGGATACATCATGACACAACAAACTATTGAGTTTAAGGCCGAAGTGGCCAAAGTTCTGGATATTGTCATTCATTCGCTTTACTCCAACGCTGAAATTTTTTTGCGAGAGTTGATCTCCAACGCCTCGGATGCCTGCGACAAACTGCGCTATGCGTTATTGCTTCATCCCGAATTAGCGGCCGACGCGGGAACATTTCAAATCACCCTGACCCCGGATAAAAAACAAAACATATTGACCGTTACGGATAACGGCATCGGCATGGACCGCGATGATTTAATTAACCACCTGGGTACCATTGCCCGATCGGGATCGGCCGAATTTTTAAAATCCTTAAGCGGTGATAAACAAAAAGACATGGCGTTGATCGGTCAGTTCGGTGTCGGGTTTTATGCGTCGTTTATGGTAGCGGAAAAAGTCGTCGTGCGCACAAAAAAGGCCGGGTCCGATAAAGGGTGGAAATGGGAGTCCACGGGGCTTGGCTCCTTTACGATTGAGGAGGATGATAAAGCCCCCCATGGCACCGCGATTACGCTTTATTTAAAAAAGGACATGTCGGAATACACCGATCCCTTGCGATTAAGGCACTTGGTGCGCCAGTATTCAGACCATATTTCCCTGCCGATTATTTTGGAAAACAACGGAACGAAAGAAACAATCAATTCGGCCAGCGCCCTTTGGACACGCAACAAAACCGACATCACCAACGAACAGTATAAAGATTTTTATCAATCCGTTTCTCATGCTTTTGATGCGCCGTGGATGACGTTGCACTATAAAGCCGAAGGAACCATTACCTACACGGGTCTTTTGTTCATTCCGACAAAACCGCCGTTTAATTTGTTTCAGCCGGACCGGCAATCAAACTTACAGTTGTATGTCAACCGGGTCTTCATTTCCGATAATTTACCGGATGTAATGCCGCACTTTTTACGCTTTGTTACAGGGGTCATTGATACCAACGATTTACCTTTAAACGTGTCGCGTGAAATGCTGCAAAAAACGCCGGTGATGAGCAAAATTAAAAACGGCCTGATTCACCGGATTTTAAGCGAACTTAAAAAACGCGCCGACAAACCGGATGATTATAAAACATTTTGGGACAGTTTCGGCATTGTGTTTAAAGAGGGACTTTACGAACCGATTGAACAACGCGCCGATGTGGCCGATTTGTGTCGGTTTTATACCCTGAACGAATCGGGATTGATCAGCTTCAGCGATTATGTCGCTCACATGAAACCGGGACAAAAAAACATTTACTATATCACAGGCAGCGATTTAGAAACGCTGCGCCATCATCCACAGTTAGAGGGCTTTGCCGCGCGCGGAATTGATGTATTGCTATTAACGGACCCGATTGATGAATTTTGGGTGCAAACATATTCCGATTATCAAGGGAAAAAGATTGTGTCCGCCCTGCATGCCCGCGAGGATTTAAAAGAGGTTAAACCCACAGGGGACACGCTTGAAAAACCGCTTGAAAAGGAATTGGCCGATGAAACGTTGGCCCGGTTTAAGGATGTGTTGGGGACACAGGTAAAAGACGTGCGCCTGACCGACCGATTGACAAAAAGCCCGATTGCCTTAATCACGGCCGAAGGGCAAATGAGCTTGAATTTAGAACGATTGATGAAAGCACACGGACAGCAAACCGCTTTTTCAAGCGAACGAATCGCGGAAATCAATCCGACGCATCCGTTGATTCATAAATTAGCCTCCCTGATTCACGACAAAAAAGAATCGGATAAAGTGGCGGACAGCATTCACGTTTTGTTTGATCAAGCGTTGATTGCCGAAGGGGAACCGATCAAAGACCCCGCAGCGTTTACGCGGCGTTTATCGGATTTTATGATGTCGGGGTTATAACAAAATACCTTTCAAGAAGAAAAGCCGATTTTATCAACCTATCGGCTTTTTTTCTTGAATCCGGCGCCGGACGGCGTTACACTTAACGGGCAAAAACATAAGGAACAACCGCATGACCTCTGTTTATTTAAATCCGGCCCAATTTAAAGCCGAACTGGAACGCTGTTTAAACTGCCCGACACAACCGTGTTTTAAGGCCTGCCCCACCGCCTGCAATCCGGCGTCTTTCATTCAATTGGCCAAAATCGGCCGCTTGCGCGCAGCCGCCAATGATTTAAGACAAACAAACCCGATGGCTCATGTGTGCGGTTTGTTATGTCCCGAACGATTTTGCATGCAAGCCTGCACCCGCGGCCGAATTGATTTTCCCATTCATATTCCGGCCGTTCAGGCCTATTTGATGCGTGCCGCGGAAAAAGAGGGGCCTTCAGCCGAATCGTCATGCCCCGAATCATCTGTCCCAACTCAAGGATCGGCAGTGGCCGTTATCGGGGCGGGGCCGGCCGGTTTATCAGCCGCCTGTCGTTTGGCACAAAACGGATATCCGGTAACCTTATTTGAACAAAGCGACCGCATCGGCGGTGCGTTAAATATGATTCCCGCCGAACGCTTACCCTGTAATGCCTTGGCGGCCGATTGGAATTTTATTCAAAGCGCGGGACGCATTACCCTGCGCCTGAACACCCCTGTCCCCGATATTCAAAAAACGGCCGCAGATTTTGCCGGTGTGATTGTGGCAACGGGACTGCCGATCGGCGGCATGTTGAACATCCCCGGGGAAACGGATATTTTACCCTATCAAACATATTTAACAAACCCTGAAACCTATGCCGGTGGGGGGAATGTTGCTGTTATCGGGGGCGGTAATGTTGCGGCCGATTGTGCCCTGACGGCGCTTCAAAACGGAGCTACACATGTGGAACTATTCGTCCGCCGCGGCTTAAAACACATGCGCATGTCTGCCCGAGAAAGAAATACCCTGATAGAGCGCGGTGTAGAAATCACTACCCTGACCCGCCCGACCGGCGTTGTTCGGCAAGCAGACGGCCTGTTGACCCTTGAAACCATCAAAACCCGCCTGACAGAGGGGAAATTAACGGATATTCCCGGCACCCGATTAAACTGCCCCGATTGGCGTGTAATTATAAAAGCCATCGGCAGCGTGAAAACACGGTTTCCCGAATCAGCAACACTTATTGAAGCCGGCGACTGCAAATCCGGGTCCTCTACCGTGGTTGAGGCCGTTGCCTCAGGAAAAGCGGCAGCCGATAAATTGATTCAAACATTAAAAGAAAAGACATCATCCCCCTAAAATACCACTTCGGTATTTTTAAAAAACCCTTATCCAATTACTTGGATAAGGGCTTCTCTGACGAATGCAGGCAGGTGTTACATTCAACTTCGGGGAACTGCCAACACCCATCAGAACCGTTATATTTCCATTACTAACACCCTTTTTACCAACAAAAGAAAGAATCCTTAAAAAAATGGACTTTTGTTTAAAAAAAGGATCGTTAGAATGTAACACGTTACAAACATAATATAGCATTATTTCAAAACCCTGTCAATAGTTTTTTATCTTTTAAAATCAGTTTGTTATTAAAAGCTAGAATGCCTGTTTTCTAAAACAACCATTAAATATCCAAATAAAACGATCCTTTTTTTGACATGTTTTTAAAAGGAGATAACCCATTCTTTTTTTTAAGAAAAACGAATAAAAATACCCCAGGGAACAACCCCGAAAGAATATTTTTAATTAAAAGATTTTTTTAAAACAGGGATTGAATACGTTCAGCGATTTGAATTGCCGGATTCAAAAAAGCATTCCCTTGTAAAACAGGAGATATAGCCGTTTCTAAATTAACCGCGTATCCCGCACGATATAAAGTTTGATGAAACCTTTTATGTTTATCACTCATCATTTCATCAGGGGCAAAAAGATACACCGGCTTACCGGTGGCACAACATTCCGAACACATACTCATAGAATCACCCGTCACCACCAAAATATCCGCGCACGCCAGTAACCCGAAATACGGATTTTCACCCGAATCTCCGAAAACGTAAAAAAAACCGACTTTCGGCAGTTGTTCTTTTAAAAAGGTCACCACCTCGGCCGGCGTGCGGCGTGAAGTTGTCACACACACCGTCCCCGGATTTAAGGCGGTAACGCGACGCACCAATAAAGCGGCCATATCAAGCGTGAACGGTTTATTCTTGGTCGCCCCCCCGACAATCACGGATACAATCGGTTGCGGTCCCGATAAAACATTTTGCCATTTTAAACGAGCCTGCGCCAACAAGGCAGATGTTACCCGATTAGGCGTGCCGGCAATCGTCATAATACGCGGATTGTGTCCCCGATATTGGTCATGTTCGGGCAAAACGACAACATCTGCATAACATATCTGCGATGAACCGGGATTCATCAGCTGCACAATCTTGGTTTGTCCGTGACTTTGTTTTTTTATATACCGCGCCACGGGAAAGGAACGGCGACCGGCACTTAAAACCACATCCGGCCAAGGGCTTTGTATTTGTTTTTGTGAAGCTGCATCCAATCCGATTAAAGAAGCCCCCCGTATAATGTTCGGCAACCGAACATATGTATTATACCGTATGTTTTTGCATTCAAAAGGCCATTTTAGGGCCTCGGCAACACCCAATAACTGATTTACGTTACCGGCCCTGTCATCGGCCAAAATCCAAACTGTCTTTGACATCCCTTCTACTCCTCACGATAAAGGAAAGGATAGGCAGGTTGATAGCCGGTATCATGTGTCGCCTTTTCTATAACCATTACCCGGTCATCTCCAACAAAATCGTGCACCAAAAAAGGAGGGACAATTACATCTTGTCCACCAACAAAATGTTGCTGCGGCAAAGATAAAAAAGCCGTTTGCTCTTGTTTTAAATTCTGTGAATCAGATAAATCAGGCTTTTGATGATAAGCCGTCCATGCTGCATGATCCAATACACCGGCAATGGTATAAACATGCATCACTTGATCGGGGTGTCGCACCGCAATCAACCCGGCGATTTGGGCACCGTCCCCATAACCGATTAAGATCACACGATTTGTTTTGGCTTTTTTCATTAATGCGGCGACTGTTTTATCCATACTGTCAACAATGCGTTTTGAAAAACGACCCGTTGTCCAATCACGTGCCGTGCAAACACCGGTTTGAAAATACTGGCACGGTCTTGCTAAATAAGCAACATTCGCCGACGGATCGTCTGCCGCAATTTGGCGTAAAAACAAACTTTTCGGTGTCGGGTTTTCAGAATCTGCCTCCGCATGACCAGACACATTCCCGTTTTCTTCAATATAAACCTTTAAAACTTTACCGGGCTCAGTAATCCGATACCATGACGCATTGACATACGGCGGCGCCGTTACCGTTTGGAACCGGAACGTTTCCAATGGATTTTTTGCCGCACAGGCCGATAACATACCCACTAAAAAAAGAATAAAAAATCGCTTCATTTTTTCATGATACCAAAGATTAAAGTGCTTGACAAGCGCAAAATCAATTCTTATGATATATTATGAGATGTAAAAAATCTCAAAAACAAACAGCGAAAGGAGGGGGAATTCTCATGCCGGGTTGTGGTTGCGGAACGAAAAAGAAATAAGTTTCTTGACGTTAAAAAAGCTCCGTTCTTTAACGGGGCTTTTTCTTTTAATCTGCCACAAAATCAGCTAAATAATCGCGAATATCCGTTATTTCCCGCACGAAAGTGTCCGTAGAAACGTCAGCTGATACTATCGCTTCTGTTCCATTTTCTCCCTGACGCAAGCGTTTTTGGACTCCTTTAATTGTAAAACCGTCTTTATACAGGTAATCCCGAATTCGGGCCAATAAAACCATATCAGATGCCTGATAATACCGACGCCCCATTCGCTTTGTCGGTTTAATTTGATGAAATTGCGTTTCCCAAAAACGTAAAACAGATGCCGGCACCTGCAATAAGTCGGCGGCTTCCGTAATTGTCCGATAGGCATTTTCGGCCTTCATTAAATTACTTTCCTTTCTTTAACAAAGTTTTAAAAGAACTGGAAGCTTTAAATGAGATAACCGTGCGCGGTGTAATGGGATGCTCCTGACCGGTTTTAGGATTACGCCCTAATCGCTCGCGCTTGGCATGCGGCATAAAAGTGGCAAAGTTTGAAATTTTAACAGTTTCACCTTTCCTTAAAGCGTCAACTATTAAATTCAACGTTGAGTCAATTAGTTTAAACGCTTCGGAATGTGAAAACCCTAATTCCCGATAAATAGCCTCGGAAATGTCTGCTCGCGTGATTGTTTTTTGTGTCATGATTCGTATCCTCTTTTCTTTATCTAGTTATCAAAATTTTATAATTCAAACAACACATCCTTTTTTATTAAAACCGAACCAAAGCACCAGCCCATGTAAAGCCCGCCCCCATTGATTCCAATAAAAGAAGATCTCCCTTTTGAATACGCCCAGTTTTTACACCATGATACAACGCTAACGGAATTGAGGCAGACGACGTGTTCCCCTGTTCCGGCAGTGTCACAATCACATGATCCATTGACAACCCTAATTTCTTGGCTGTCCCCTCTATAATACGCAAATTGGCCTGATGTGGCACTAACACATTAATGTCCTTCGTTTGGACACCGGCTTGCGTCAAAACTTCTACAGCAACATCCGCCAAATTTGTCACGGCATGCCGAAAAACCTCACGCCCTTCCATATAAATTTTACCGGCGTTTCCTGTGGACGAAACACCGCCTGTTGCCGTCAAAATAGACCGATAACGACCATCGGAATGCAAAATAACTTTCTTTAATCCCGCTTCATCCAAAGTACCTGCTCCCTCACGTGTTTCCAACACGACCGCACCTGCCCCGTCACCAAATAAAACGCAAGTATTGCGATCCGTCCAATCAACAATACGTGATAAGGTTTCCGCCCCGATCACCAATGCTTTTGTTCCGGTTCCTCCGCGTAAAAAATGATCGGCCGTTGATAAGGCATACATAAAACCAGAACATGCCGCTTGTATATCAAAGGCAAAAGCCTTATGTGCACCCAAAGCTTCTTGCACTTTCATGGCCGTTGCGGGAAATGTTTCATCCGGTGTTGTTGTTGACAAAACGATCAAATCTATTTCTTCCGGACTGACACCGGCATCTTCCATTGCCCGCTGCGCTGCTTTTATGGCCAAATCCGATGTTAATTCACCCTCTTTAGCCAAATGACGCGTCTTGATGCCCGTCCTTTCCATAATCCAGGCGTCGGTAGTTTCAACCATTTTTTCCAAGTCTTGGTTTGTTAAAATTTTTTCGGGTAAATAACCGCCGACGCCCGTTATAACAGATTTAAGCATAATTTTCCTTTATCCCTTTTTCTTTAAGCGTCTGCCGCTTCTTCGGGCAAAACAGGTGGCACATCCATTAACCGCCCTAACTCCGCTTTAATTTTTGAACACAATTCGTTACGCGCCATACGAATAGCCGCCTCAACGGCACAGGCAAATGAATAAGCATCCGCCCCCCCGTGACTTTTTACCGAAATACCGTTCAAGCCCAAGAACATTGCACCGTTATACGTGCGCGGATCCATCTTTTTCTTTAACTTTTTAAGAGCACCGGAAGCTAATAAGAAACCAATTTTTGCCATCAAAGAATCAGAAACGGTATTTTTTAAACTGCTTGTAATAAACTTGGCCGTCCCTTCAATGGTTTTAAGAGCAACATTACCGGAAAAACCATCTGTTACAATGACACGGGCTGTCCCCAGGCAAATATCGTTCCCCTCAACAAATCCTTTAAAGTTGATTTTTGCATCAAAGCTTTTCAAAACGGCAGACGCTTCTCGAATTTCTTCACGTCCTTTTGTTTCTTCCGAACCAATGTTCAATAAACCAACGGACGGTGATGCTTCATCAAACAAAACATGATAAAGCACATGCCCCATAACAGCAAACTCAACTAAATTTTGCGAGTTGCATTCGGCATTTGCCCCCAAATCCAATGCGACAATAGGCCCTGTTAACGACGGTAAAATACCCGCAATGGCTGGACGATCAATACCGGAAAGCGTCCCCAGACAAATTTTACTCATTGCCATCAAGGCACCTGTATTCCCGGCAGAAACGACGGCTTTTGAATACCCGTTGCGCACGGACATAATTGCTTTCCACATACTGCTTTCCCGGCCCGAGCGAACAGCAGCCGACGGCTTATCATCACCTTTTACAACCTGTGTCGTATGATGAACCTTAAACCGATCTTGTTTTAACCCGAATTCCTGCGCCAACGGAAAAACCTGATTCTCATCTCCGAAAATCAAGAAAAAAACGGATGGGTCTTTTGCGGCAACCATAGCAACCCCCTCCATAACGGAGCGGGGTGCATAATCGCCCCCCATCGCGTCAACAGATATCACTAACGTATCGGTCAAAGGGCACCCCTTTCGGCTTATTCGGCCTTGGCCTTAACAATAACATCCTTTTTATTATACGTACCGCAGGATTCACATACATGATGCGGGCGAACCAATTCACCGCATTTAGGACATTGGACACATGTGTTTGTTTCCAAGGCATGGTGCGAACGACGCATGTTTTTCTTTGATTTTGAAGTTTTCTTTTTAGGTACAGCCATTTTATACTCTCTTATCTTAAATATTGCAGCACCCAATCGGTGCCATTTTGTAAACAGAGTTTTTTTATATACAATTTTTATTTATTTTGCAAGCCCTTTTTGCGCTTTCTCCAAAAAAAGAGCATTCAAAAGCGTTTTTATAAAAAAACAATCAATTTTTAAGGAATCACTACTTTTTGCCGCTGAATAATCTCATCCGGAACAGCTTTCGGCGCCGGACTGTCAATTAAGGACGGTGCCTTTAATGAAACCATTTCATGCACATTGCGTTTATCCCCCGACGGCAGCAACCTACCGGTCGTCGTCACAGATACATCTAATGCCATGTCATCCTCAGCGGCACTGTTAATAAGGAATGTACCTGATTTAATTTGATATTTGTGCGAATGCTCCATAAACTCAGGCTTGAAAAGAGACTCTTTCGCAAACACCACGCTTCCCTCTGACATTTTCATTTCAGCGTTCTTCAAACTCATTTTCAGGTTTCTGAACTCAAGCGGTAACACAACGTTGCCTGTTCCTGTCACAGTTAAACCCGTTTTACGGATAAACGGATTTAACAAAGATAAATCAATCGCATTGTTTTTTAAATAAACGATCATGTTCGTTGTTTTATACGGTAATAAAGTACTGCCTGATGAAACCGGTATACCGGCCATATCCGCCGTCAATGATGCCAACCGAATAAACTGACTATCCGTCTTAAAACGTGCATCAACATTTTCAAACGGCAATACGCCTTTTACTTTTTCAATAAACAAGCGCTGGTTAGCGGCTGTTGTCACAGGAGATAAGGTTTGGAACAAAAGCACACCGTTCATTCCTTCAACATCTATATTCCCTCGTTTAAAACCGACATCTTTCAAAGCGACATAAAATGGTCCCGTAATTTGAGAAGTTCCGCTCCATGTCAACCGACCAATTGCAGCTATTTGTCCGGATGCCTCACGCACTTCCTCTGGAAACAACGCTGACACCTCGGATAAAGGTAACTGAATATCCTTTAATTCAACCGGAGACACATA
This sequence comes from uncultured Alphaproteobacteria bacterium, assembly GCA_944392145.1. GTDB lineage: Bacteria > Pseudomonadota > Alphaproteobacteria > CAAHEQ01 > UBA3637 > CALXVS01. The sequence continues at coordinate 41,960 of CALXVS010000009.1, forward strand.
AACATTGCCCGAAAACTCACCTGTGTTTAACCGTGCCGATCCATCAAATGAAACATGAATTTTGCCATCTAACAATGAAAACACAGCTTTTGTTTCAAGCCCTTTGTTTTCCAAATTTACCTGAACCGGCACCCCGAAAAACGGATTGTTCTTAAAAACAGCTTTCGCATTCAATGTCAATGGTGTTTCTTTATCAAAGATATTGTCAATTTTTAAAGAAGCATCACTTAAATCTTGTTCAATGCTGCTGTAATTCAACCGTTCAATATCCAGTGATGCAGATGACTGACTGCCGATAAACGGATAATACCCTTTTAAAACAATACGATCAGCATTTAATGATAACGGCGTGACTAAAGAGTTCCGATATCCGGAAAAAGTCAATTGATCCACCAAGGCCCGATAATCCACTTTATTATCCATCAGGACAAAAAGCGGTTCTTCCGCGTTTGGCTTTAAAACAAATGATGTTTCGGATACAGAACGAATTGTGTCTGAATCGTATTTAAATGTCATATCCTCTATGGAAACAGGCGATTCGCGCGTCAAAACATAATTACAACCGTCCGTCCGGCAACTTAAACGTCCATTCAATGTTGAAAATAACCGTGAAATGGATACATTCGGTTGATAAAAAGATTGAACCGTTACCCGAATAGGTCGCTGTGTTTCAAAATCACCGATATGTTTAAAGTTAATACCGTCAAAACTAAGTGATACATTGGATTTCATTTCTTGATCTTTTTCCGAAACATCCACATTCACAAATGACATATCCAATGTTCCGCGGAATAAATCTTTTTCCCGCGACATATTCCACTTAAACTTTTTTGTATTCCGGCCATAAACAAAATCAAGATTACCGATCACCTTATCAATTTTTGAAGAAACCGTATCTACCGTGATTTTGGCGGTTACGTTTTCCGGACTTTTATAAGGCAGCGTTAACGTTCCGGCTGTAATATCAAGAACGAACGACATCTTTTTCGCATTTCCGTTTACCGACAATGTTCCCATTAAATCCATTTCTTTTTGTTTGACAAAAAACGGGGCGCTGATTTTTGTGTTATTTTCATAAACACCGGTAAAGGAGAATGACACAGGAATTTTCATATTAAATCCATCAAGCTCCAATACAGCATTAGTAATGGAAAGCGTATCTATTTTAATGGATTGAGCCGTTTTCTTCATATTCAGATTTACCAAAAATCGGGGTAACATTCCAAAGTCAATATGTCCATTTTCATCCCCCGACACATGAACTGTGACCCCGTCCAATACAACCGACTTAATGCGTCGTTGTAAAAAATCGGCAAATGTTGAATTGATAATCAATGACTTAATAGAATATGTCTTGTCTTTGTCTTGTAAATTTTTTAACTCAATACGCGAAAACGTATAATCGGGCATTTCAAAATTTTGCACCGAAATATTATTTTCACGGAAAAAGTTTCTGACATAAACAGGGAATTGGGAATAGCTGTAAATCATCAATGCCAATGCGCAGATACCACCCAAATAAACGATAAAAATCAATCCGGCCCATACCCATCCCAAAATCAGAAAGGTCAATTCATTTTTCCGCCGAATCTCATCATAATAAAAAGTTAATCGCATCAACTCAACAAACATGTTGATGACAAAAGACGGTTTTTTAGCCTTTTTTTGCGAAGAATCGTTTGCCTCGTCTTGCGCGGCAATCTGACTAAGCAGGTCCCCACCGGGACCGCCGAACGGAAAATCGTTTGAATTCGGATCGTATTGCGTCATATCGTTTTCCTATACGTCTTTTTATCATCGTAACTTGTTTTTTGTGTGCTGTCAAGCATTTGATGAAAATCGGCCTCGCTCACCACGGGAATATTTAAATTTTCGGCTGTTTTTAATTTACTGCCCGCAGCGGCGCCGGCGACGACAAATGATGTTTTAGCGGAAACGGATGAAGCCACCTTTGCGCCGGCGGCCAAAGCTAATGCCTTGGCTTCCGCCCGTGTCATTTCCGTCAAGGTTCCGGTAAATACAATCGTTTTACCGGCCAACGGCAGACTCCTGCCTGTATCAGATATAAACGGCCGCACGACAACGGCCGAACACAATTCTTGCAACAATGCCTGATTATGCGGTTCGGCAAAAAAATCGGCAATATAATCGGCCATCACGGGCCCCACACTTTCAATCTCTAATAATTGGTCCCGTGCATTTTCTTTTTTCATAGCGGTTTCAAACGCGGCCCATGTCCCGAAATGATGCGCCAACACCCGTGCCGTTGCTTCACCGACCTCACGGATACCTAACGCATAAATAAACCGATCCAAATCTGTCCCTGCAGCCACACGGGCAATTGCTTCAAATAAATTAGAAGCCGACTTTTGGCCCCATCCTTCTAATTGAAGGATATCAAACGCATGATTTTTTTCCAAAGAAAAAATGTCTTTTGACGAACAAAGCCAGCCCAGGCGATAAAACAATTCAATATTTTTTTCGCCCAATCCTTCAATATCCAATGCATTTTTGGATACGAAATGTTTCAACCCTTCCACAACCTGTGCCGGACAGGTCAAAGAGCCTGTGCAATAAATAACAGCATCATCCCCTTCACGAACAGCTCGGGCACCGCAAGCAGGGCACGCATCGGGGAATACAAACGGTATCGCTCCTGTCGGTCGTTTATCGGTCAAAACACGCACAACTTGGGGAATAACATCGCCGGCCCGCTGAATAACAACCGTATCCCCCTCACGAATATCCTTACGCACCAATTCATCGGCATTGTGTAACGTCGCATGACTAACCAACACTCCCCCGACGTTGACAGGTTCCAAATCAGCCACCGGTGTCAATGCTCCCGTCCGACCAACCTGAATACGAATACGTTTTAGCCGTGTCACCGCTTGTTGTGCCGGAAACTTATGAGCAACCGCCCACCGCGGCGATCGGGCAATAAACCCTAATCGGCGTTGCAAATCTAACCGGTTAACTTTATAAACAACCCCGTCAATATCATAATCTAATGAAGACCGCCGTTCAATCATATCCCGGTAAAAAGAGAGCATTTCTGCTTCATTTTTGCACACGCGAATCAGCGGATTGACCGGAAATCCCCAAGATTTAAGCTTTTCTAAAAAAGCGGCATGTGTTTGCCATGGTTCGACATCAACCGCACCGACAGCATAGGCAAACAGCTTTAACGGCCGTGTGGCGGTTATCGCGGCATCCAATTGACGCAATGATCCGGCGGCGGCGTTGCGCGGGTTGGCAAATGTTTTTTTACCGGCGGTGGCTTGCATCTGATTTAATGCCAAAAAATCGGTCTTTGACATATAAACCTCCCCCCGAACTTCAATATGATGCACCGGGGCATCAAACAAATTTTCGGATATTTCATTAAGCGGATTCGGCAGGTCTTTAATCGTCTTTAAATTTGCGGTAATATTCTCGCCGACAGCACCATCTCCACGTGTTGCCGCTACTGTTAAATGCCCATCTTCATAAACCGCAGAAAAACTTAAGCCGTCAATTTTCGGTTCAGCAACCATTTCTATTTCCGCGTTATCCGGCAATCCTAAAAATCGCCGGATTTTTGCCATAAAGTCAAATACGTCCTCTTCCGAAAAAAGATTACCCAAAGACAACATCGGCACGGTATGCACCACTTTTTCAAAACCATCGGCAGTAGCGGCCCCCACTTTCAGTGAGGGACTATCCGAACGCCGTAAATCGGGGAAACGTTCCTCAATTGCATCATTACGCCGTTTTAAGGCATCATAGTCAGCATCGCTGATCAATGGGGCGTCTTTTTGATGATATGCAATATCATTTAATGCAATTTGTTCGGCCAAAAAAGCCAATTCGGCCGCTGCTTCTTCTCGTGTCAGGGTTTCAACTGCTTTTTTCATGACACGCGCACCAATTCAGCTGCCACGGCCAAAGCCGATTCACTGACAGTCCCACCCGACAACATACGTGCCACCTCGGCAATACGCTGGTCATGATTCAAGGGCTCAACATGCGTCAAAACGGCCTCCTTTGTTTCATGCTTTGACACACAAAAATGTGTTTTCCCAAAACCGGCTACCTGCGGCGAATGGGTAACAACCAATACTTGACAAAGCTTTCCCAATCGCGCTAACCGGTGTCCGACCGCCTCAGCCGTTGCGCCGCCAATACCACTATCCACCTCATCAAAAACAATGCTGCCCTGATTGACTAAAGCGGCCAAATTCACTTTCAAGGCCAACATAAATCGCGACAGTTCACCACCCGAAGCAGCCTTATGCAACGGTGCCAAAGCACTCCCCTTATTCGTTGCAACCATAAATACTGCCGTATCCAGCCCCTCGGCGGATGCATCAGCCATGTTTTTTTCCGTCAAATGCGTTTCAAACCGGGCACCTGCCAATTTTAAGGCCGGTAATTCCGCGGTAACACCGGCATCCAACCGATGGGCGGCCGCCCGCCTTTTAAGGGATAAATCAGCGGCCACCTCCCGATATGTCTGACATGCTTCTTTTTCTTGTCGCGTCAGTATTTCCAACCGCTCTTCCCCCGTTTCCAAAGTATTAAGACGACTTTGCAACTCTGTCATAACGGCCGGCAATTCATCCGGGGTCACACCGTGTTTACGGGCCGCCGCTTTTAAGGCAAATAACCGTTCATCTATTTCAGGCAGACGGCCGGTATCGGTGATATCGGCGCCTTGCGCCTCTATTTCCTGAACCGCCGACTCCACAGCATCTCGCGCCTCATCCAACGCACGCAAAGCCGTGTCAAATCGCCCTTGTGCCAAAGCATCGGCCTTTTCCAAACGGGCCGCTGCCTTAAGCAGCAACGCCCCCCCCCCTTGCTCATCTGCCGTCAATAATTGCACCGCTTCCGACAACGCCTCGGCAATTTTTTCCCCGTTCATCAGACTGTGCCGTTGCTGGGATAAATCGGCCTCTTCCCCCGCACGGGGATTTAATTTTTCCAAATCAGCCAAAGAATCGCGCACATAGGCCTCATCCGCACGTGCTTTCAAAACCGCTTCTTGAGCCGCTTCGCGTTCTTTTAACGCACTTTGCCATGTTTGCCAGGCTTTTCGGCAATTCCCCACAACCTCACCCAAGCGGCCATATGCATCCAAAATGCCCAAATGCGTTGCCGGGTTTAATAACCCCGTCACCGCAAATTGACCGTGTATTTCAATGAACAGCGATCCGATTTGCTTTAAAAACGTAACACCGACAGGCTGATCGTTTACAAAAGCCTTGCTACGACCGTCTGCATAAACGACACGCCGCAAAATAACGGTTTCATCCGTTTCAATACCCTGTTCGCGCAACAAAGAAAAGGCCTCATGTCCGGACGGTAACAAGAATGTCGCGGCAACGGACAAAGAAGACTGTCCGTGCCGAATAAGGGCGGCATCAGAACGTGCCCCTAACGCTAACGCCAATGAATCCAACAAAATTGATTTGCCCGCCCCTGTTTCACCGGTCAATACATTCAATCCATCGGAAAAATCCAGTGTCAGCGATTGAATCAAAACCACATTTTGAATGCTTAAACTTTGCAGCATAAATCCCTCCGGTTATTTTTCCGAACGCTGCGGTCCGATAATATGCTGCAATTTTATCAACCATGGCGACCCGGCCCCTCGGGCAGCAAGGGCCGCCTCAACCTCGCGGGCCTGAGATGTCATCCCCAGCATCGTATAGCAAACACCCAACCGATAATAAGCCTCAAACACTTGATCCGAATCGGAATAATGCCGAATAACTTCTTGAAACCGATTCATAGCCGGTAACGGATCCTGCCGTTTTAAATAATACCGGCCAACCGCCAACTCTTGTCCGGCCAAATGATTTTGAATCAACTTTAATTTTTCCAACACATCGGGTGTATAAATCGTATCAGGGAACCGTGCCAATAAATCCCGAAAAGTCTGTAATGCTAAAACCGTCATTTTTTGATCGCGACGAATATCAGAAATTTGTTCGTAATAACAAAGCCCTTTCAAATAATACGCATAAGGTGTATTTCGGTTACCCGGGTGCAGCTGAATAAACCGATCCAACGCCAAAACGGCATCGTCGTATTCGTTTTTTTGATAAAAGGCATAGGCCGACATGATTTGGGCACGCCCCGACCAAATGGAATACGGATGTTGTCGCTCAACTTCATCAAAATATTTTGACGCTCCCGCATAATCGTGCGCCGCAAAAGCTTCATACCCTTTTTGATAAAGAGCCTCGGGTGTCATATCCGGAATGCCTTTATCCGTTGTGCTGCATCCAACAAGTGCTAATAAAACCACTGCCGGAAACAAAAACTGTTTTGCCATACTTACTCCTTTTTCGGATTTGTTTTTCTTATGCTAGCAATAAATACCGAAAATTTCAACCGGAAAGGAAGAGGAACCCCTTTTTTTCCCAAAAAAAATGGCAAAAACACGATTCGTTTTTTTAAAACCCTTCTTGACAGGGCCATTAAAACGATTTAAAACAATCATCATCGGGGCTAAAAAAAATAAGGAGAAGAATCATGAGTCAATTTCCCACAACAAATAAAAAAGTCATTGACTGGGTCAATGACATCGCGGCACTGACCCAACCCAAAGCCATTCATTGGTGTGACGGATCGGCCGCGGAAAATAAAAAAATATGCGATTTATTGGTTCAAAACGGCACCTTTATCCGATTGAATCCTGAAAAGCGACCAGGGTGTTATCTGGCACGATCGCATCCCAAGGATGTTGCCCGTGTTGAAAGTCGCACGTTTATTTGCAGTGAAACAGAAAAACAAGCCGGTCCGACAAACAATTGGGCAAACCCTGAAAAAATGAAAAAAACGCTTGGCGCTTTATTAAAGGGATGCATGCGCGGCCGCACACTTTATGTTGTGCCGTTTTCCATGGGGCCTTTGGGATCGCCGATTGCCCAAATCGGTATAGAAATTACAGATTCACCCTATGTTGTCGCCAATATGCGCATTATGACCCGCATGGGGATAAAGGTATGGGATGTCTTAAAAGACGGTGATTTTGTGAAATGCCTGCATTCAGTCGGTCATCCGTTAAAAGAGGGGGAAACAGACGTTCCATGGCCCTGCAATCCCGAAAATACATATATTACCCATTTTCCCCAATCCCGCGAAATTATCTCGTTCGGCAGCGGTTACGGCGGAAATGCACTGTTGGGTAAAAAATGCCTGGCCCTGCGCATTGCCAGCACCATGGCCGCCGAAGAAGGATGGTTGGCTGAACACATGTTGATTGTGGGGCTAAAGCAAAAGCAAATGAAAAAACCGGTTTATTTGGCCGCTGCTTTTCCCAGTGCCTGTGGCAAAACGAACATGGCTATGTTGATTCCGCCAAAGGAATTGTCTGATTGGAATGTATCCACCGTCGGTGATGATATCGCGTGGATTAAACCCAAAAACGGCCGCTTATATGCTATTAATCCCGAGGCAGGCTTTTTCGGGGTTGCCCCGGGAACGTCGGTAAAAACAAATAAAAATGCGTTGGAGTCCTGCCGCAAAAATACGATTTTTACTAATGTAGCTTTGACCGACGACGGCGACGTGTGGTGGGAAGGGATGACCGATACACCCCCGAAACACCTGATTGATTGGCAGGGCAACGATTGGACACCTGACTCTATGACACCGGCGGCTCATCCGAATTCGCGCTTTACGGCACCGCTGCAAAACTGTCCGATTTTGGATAAAAATTGGAACAACCCCGACGGGGTGGAAATCGGCGCCTTTATTTTCGGTGGCCGATTGGCAACCAATACGCCATTGGTTTATCAATCGTTCAACTGGACACACGGCGTGTATCTGGCCAGTATTATGGGATCCGAAAAAACGGCCGCTGCCGAAGGAATGGCGGGTGAAATCCGGCGCGATCCGATGGCCATGCTGCCGTTTTGCGGCTATAACATGGGGGATTATTGGGCACATTGGCTGAACGTTGGCGCAAAACTGGCCGTCAAACCGCCGATTTTCCGTGTCAACTGGTTCCGAAAAGGAGCCGACGGACATTTCCTGTGGCCCGGTTTCGGTGACAACATGCGGGTATTAAAATGGATTGTCGGACGCATAAACGGCACAGCCCATGCCCAAGAATCAGTTGTCGGTCTGATGCCCGATCAAACAGATTTGACCTTAAAAGGCTTGCACATCTCCGATGCGGTGTTTCAGGAGTTGATGTCCGTCAACGCCGCGGTTGCGTTGCAAGACGTGGCAGCCCAACGGGACTTTTATAAACCGTTTGTAAAACAAAAAACATTGCCTCCCGAATTTAATGCCGAATTGGATTTATTGGAAATGCGGTTAAAGCGATCGGTATAAGGGATATAAAAAGCGGCACCAAACGGTGCCGCTTTTTTAATACTATTTGACCTGGCAATCTCTTTATTTTTTCATAATTGAATTACCACGCTGTTGTTGTTTATTCCATAATATCTGTGGATTCTTCATTTTCTTTTCTTATCTGGCAATACACTCCTAACCAACCGGCATCACAAGTGCAATCCCATCTATCACTATTAAGTATTCCATGTCCATTACAATCCGAATTCCAACATCCGATATACCCTGAACTGCCATTATCACATTGATATCCATCATACTTACGAACGCAAGAATTCAGATAACATGAATTCCGCTTTTATTACCCTTGACGCCCCACCAAAATAAGGCATCATCGTCCCGAATGCCCGATCGGAAAGAACCTGACGAGAGGGGCTAAACCACCGTAGGGGATTTCGCTTCAATCGTCATCAACCCAGATAATAAAAAAAATAAGTTTAAGTATTATTTATTTTATAAGTCATTGAAAGTATTTATAGATTTCATCTTGGCATTTAAGGTTATGATGATTTTTC
>CALXVS010000010.1 GCA_944392145.1 uncultured Alphaproteobacteria bacterium
CTCGGGTCAAGCTTAGAGGGTGACGGTGGAGGAGGAAAAGGATGCCCGATCGGGGTCGGGCATGACGGGAGGGGGAAGATGCCCGATCGGGGTCGGGCATGACGGTGGAGGGGAGTCCCGGACGCTGACTCAACTTCAATCGTCATCCTTGCGCAGGCGAGGATCCAGGCAACATGAATACCGCTTTTTAGAAACGAGAGGCGTCCCCACCCGCGAAAAAGCACACCGCCTGCGACACCCCTCCGGCGGTCATCCTTGCGAAAGCGAGGATCCAGGAAAAACAATACCGCTTTTATAGGGGCGTTAACGCCCCGCCAAAATAAGGAATCATCGCCCTGGACCCTCGGGTCAAGCTTAGAGGGTGACGGTGGAGGAGGAAAAGGATGCCCGATCGGGGTCGGGCATGACGGGAGGGGGAAAGGATGCCCGACAGGAAAGGGCATGACAGAGCAAGGAAAGGACACCCGCACGCGCAAGCATGCCGCGCCCCCTCCTTTTTTTATCTTGCCAATTGGAAAAAAAGGCGCTATAATGCCCGAAACAAAAAAGGAACAAACCATGCCATCCTACATTAAAATCCGCGGTGCGCGGGAGCATAATTTAAAAAACATAGACGTAGATATTCCACGCGATAAATTGGTCGTTATCACAGGGCTGTCGGGGTCGGGAAAATCCTCGCTGGCCTTTGACACCATTTATGCCGAAGGGCAGCGCCGCTATGTGGAAAGTTTATCGGCCTATGCGCGGCAGTTTTTGGATCTGATGAAAAAACCCGATGCCGATTCCATAGAGGGCCTGTCCCCCGCGATTTCCATTGAGCAAAAAACCACCTCTAAAAATCCCCGCTCCACCGTCGGCACCGTCACGGAAATTTATGATTATATGCGCCTGTTATGGGCCCGGGTCGGGGTGCCGTATTCGCCCGCAACGGGGTTGCCCATTACGGCGCAAAGCATCACGCAAATGACCGATGCCGTCATGGCATACGCGGAGGGGACAAAGTTGATGATTTTGGCGCCCGTCGTGCGCGCCCGCAAAGGCGAGTATAAAAAAGAGCTGGCCGATTATCAAAAAAAGGGCTATGGCCGTGTGAAAATTGACGGCACGCTTTATGAAATAGACCAAACTCCCGCCCTGGATAAAAATAAAAAGCATGATATTTCCCTGGTTATTGACCGGTTGGTTGTCCGGCCGGGGATTGAGGCGCGCGCCGCCGATTCACTGGAAAAAGCCGCCACTTTGGCCGACGGGTTGGTGCAGGTGGAAATCATGGGCGATTCCCCCGAAACACGGTTGTTTTCCACAAAATTTGCCTGCCCCGTATCGGGATTTACGTTAAGCGAGTTGGAACCGCGCCTGTTTTCTTTCAACAACCCGCAAGGGGCGTGCCCTGTGTGCGCCGGCCTGGGGTTCAAGCAATACGTGGACCCGGCGCTGGTCATTCCCGACCCGCGTAAATCGGTGCGCGGCGGGGCCATTGCCCCGTGGACCAGCGGCGGCGGCGATATGTTCAGTTGGTATGACGCGGCGTTAAAATCCCTGATGCGACAGATTGATTTTAACCCCGACACGCCGTGGCAACACCTCCCCGAAACCGTGCGCCAGGCCATTTTATACGGCACCGCCACGCGGTATGGACACTTTGAAGGGGTCATTCCCAACATGGAACGCCGGTATTTGGAAACACAATCCGACTGGATGCGGGAGGAAATTTCAAAATATCAGGCAACCAGTCCGTGCGAAGCCTGCCACGGCCAACGGTTAAAGCCCGAAGCCCTGTGCGTGAAAATTGGCGGTGAAAACATTGCCGAGGCGACACACCGCTCCATTGGTGCGGCGCTGACGTGGTTTCGCGCCCTGCCCGACACGCTGACCCCGCAAACGCGCGAAATTGCCGCCCGTATTTTAAAGGAAATCACCGATCGGTTAGACTTTTTGAACAACGTCGGTCTGGGGTATTTGTCCTTGGACCGCATGAGCGGCACCCTATCGGGCGGTGAAGCACAACGCATTCGGTTGGCCAGTCAAATCGGATCGGGTTTAACGGGCGTGTTATATGTGTTGGATGAACCGTCTATCGGCCTGCACCAACGCGATAATGACCGGTTGTTGGCCACGCTGACGCGCCTGCGCGACTTGGGCAACACCGTGATTGTGGTGGAACACGACGAAGACGCCATTCGTGCCGCCGATTATGTGATTGACATGGGGCCCGAAGCCGGCCGTCACGGCGGCTATATTGTGGCCGAGGGCACACCGGAACAGGTCGCTCAAAACCCCATTTCCGCAACGGGGCAATATCTGTCGGGCATGCGCAAAATCATTGTGCCCCCCATGCGCCGCGCCGGCAACGGGCATGTGTTAAAGGTAGAGGGCGCCCGCGCCAATAACCTGAAAAACGTATCGGTGTCTGTTCCGTTGGGCACGTTCACCTGCGTCACGGGTGTGTCGGGCGGCGGGAAATCGTCGCTTGTTATTGAAACGTTGTATAAGGGGTTGAATCAACTGATTAACCATGCGAAAGAGCCGGCCGGCCCCTTTGACCGTATCACGGGACTGGGGCATATTGACAAGATTATTGACATTGACCAAAGCCCCATCGGGCGCACACCGCGGTCCAATCCGGCGACGTATACGGGTATGTTCACGGCCATCCGCGAATGGTTTGCCGGCCTGCCCGAAGCCAAAGCGCGCGGTTATAAACCGGGGCGGTTTTCCTTTAACGTGCGTGGCGGTCGGTGCGAAGCCTGCTCGGGCGACGGCGTTTTAAAAATTGAAATGCATTTTTTACCCGATGTGTATGTCCAATGCGACTCATGTCGGGGCAAACGTTATAACCGCGAAACACTGGACATTCAATATCGCGGTAAATCCATTGCCGATGTGTTGGACATGACGGTGGACGAAGCTGCCGAATTTTTCAAAAACTTCCCGGGCCTGCGCGACAAATGCGCGTTGTTGCAACGGGTGGGATTGGGCTATATGCAGTTGGGGCAATCGGCCCTGACCCTGTCGGGCGGCGAAGCACAGCGCATTAAATTATCCAAAGAACTCTCCCGCCGCTCAACAGGCAAAACGTTGTATATTTTGGATGAACCAACAACGGGACTGCATTTTGCCGATATTCAAAAACTGTTGGAAGTGTTACACACCCTGGTGGATCAAGGCAACACCGTCGTGGTCATTGAACATAACTTGGACGTCATTAAAACGGCCGATTATATCATAGATATGGGCCCCGAAGGCGGCGATGCCGGCGGCCGTGTGGTGGCCACCGGCACCCCCGAACAAGTCGCCCAAAACCCCGCCAGCCACACCGGCCGGTATTTAAGGAAATACCTCAATTCCGATCAGTAACCGCTCCCCCTCCCTCTGCGTCCTCCTTGCGAACGCGAGGATCCAGGAAAAACAATTCCGCTTTTACCAACCCTTGACGCCCCGCTAAAATAAGGACTCATTGCCCTGGACCCTCGGGCCAAGCCCAAGGGTGACAACAGAGGGGGAACCACCGTTCGTGACAAGTTGTCCCGACCGGCGACACCATCCCCGGCGGTCATCCTTGCGCATGCGAGGATCCAGGCAACATTATTACCGCTTTTCCTACCCTTGACGCATCATAAAATAAGGAATCATTGCCCTGGATGCCCGATCGGAGTCGGGCATGACGAGAGGGAGGGATGCCCGATCGGGGTCGGGCATGACGGGGGGGGGGAGTATCCTTGCGCACACGCGCACAGGATAAAAAATACCGCTTTTTTTAGGCGATTTCGCGCGCCTGCTCGCGTAAAAACGTCATTGTGGGGACAAATCGCACTTTATTCTTTAGCACAGTCTTTTGTTCCGGCACCACGGTCGCGCTTGCTGCCGCCGGTGCAGTGGCCGCGACCTCTGCTGCCCGGGACGTTTCGGCCGCTTGTGTATCGGCAATTACTTGTGCCGCAGCGGCCACCGCCGGTGTTTTATCCGCCGCCAATTCTTGCGTCAATTCGGGCAAACAGGCTTGCGCTTTACCCAATGCCGCATTCAATTCGGCATTTTCCTTTTCTTCTTTTTTCTTTAACAAAACCGCTGTCCACAGGGCTAATAACGCCTTGGCACTGTTATCTTTCTTTTTGAAAACGCCGCTTAATAAAAACACTCCGGCCAAGCAATTGCTGATATTCGCAAAGATATCTAAAACAGATGCATCCATGGTATTCCTCCGTCAATTATGCTTTAATGTGTTTATTTTACTTGGCATTCCCGACTTTGTCAAGCTTTTTTTAAAAAAAGTATAAAAAAAAGTTCTTCCCCCTTTGGCAAGACCTCTTTTTTTTAACGCTTTTACTTAAATTACCGCCCGCGTCGCTGCGCTTTGACCTGGGCAGAGGTCATCTCTTTCCCTTTTTCTCCTTGTGGAACCAACACTTTGACTTCTTTAATCATCTGTTGAATTTCTGTATGCGTCACTTTTTCGCCCTTTTCCTGCTTTTCACGCACGCTTTTTAACGTCGGACAATGCTTCATAAGCTCTTTTTGCATTTTTGCTTCTTTTTTAAGTTGGTCTTCTTTTACAGCCGTGCTGACTTCTTTAATCATTTGAGTTTTAATTTGTTTTCTTGACTTTTAATAGGTTGTTTGGCATACTGCCCGCTGTCAATTTAAGGAGTTCTTATCACATGCAGCAACACTTTTCCCGATACATCCCGGTCACATCGACCGAACGCATCTTTATTGACATAACCCATCCCACAGGCCTCACAGCCGGTGTGGTTTTTGTCTTACACGGCTTGGCCGGTTGGCGGGACGAATCGTTTTTAACCGCTGCACGGGATGTGTTTATCCGTCATGGTTTAACAACAGTAGCCATTGATGCACGCTATGGCTTGGGTCAAGGTGACGGCCCCTTGGAAAAGGCGTGTTTTTCAACCTTTATCGCCGATTTAGGGGCCGCCGTTTCTTGGGCCGAAACACAGCCGTTTTTTCGGGCACCGTTTTACCTGTGCGGTCATTCGTTGGGCGGCGGCGCGTGTTTGCATCATGCCCTGAACCACCCGAATCGTGTGGCAGGGGTTGTGACCTTATCGGCTGTGTTCAATGGAAATTTGCTGATTGATTCATATCGCACGCATAAGCCGGATTTCATGAAACAATGGGAAACAACACGCTTTTTACCCCGCACTCGCCCCGACATTCCCGACAAATCGGGCCGCATTGCGTTTGACCATTTGGCCGATGCTGTCACATATCAATTAGACAAAGACGCCGCCCGATTGACCGCGCCGCTTTTAATGATTTGCGGCGATCGGGATATTTCCTCTACAAAAGAAATGAACCTGCGCTTTTTTGACGGCGCCGGTGGAAAAAAGGAAATGGCCTGTCTGCCGGGGGCGAATCACACCTACACGAATGCCGGCAATATCCCGGCTCTTAAAACGGTGGTGGATAACTGGCTGTCCCAGTTGGAAATGTCTTAAAATTGTCATCAAAAAACACTTGCGCCGTGCCGGACAAATATTTATACTTTTCCATGGGAAGAATCAATAAAAGGAGTTTGTTCATGAAAAAATATATTCTCTCACTTGCTCTTGTAACAGCTTTAACGGCGGTTTCCGCCCTGGCAGCACGCCCCCACATGGGCGGCGGATTTACGGGCCCGGGGGCCGAATCGGCAACAGTGGCCGATGCCTTAAAAATGCGGGACGACACACCTGTTACCCTGCGCGGAACAATTGAAAAACGCTTGGGCGGGGAACATTATTTGTTTAAAGACGCAACCGGCACCATCACGGTTGAAATTGACGATGATAAGTGGAACGGCCAAAACGTGACCCCCGACACGCCAATTGAAATTTCCGGTGAAATTGACAAAGATTGGACCTCTTTAAAAGTGGATGTTGATGTTGTTCGGTTAATCCCCGGTAATTAAACAGGATTAAAAAAAAATCATGACGCCGTTCCCGTGTGCATCGGGACGGCGTTTTGATTTTTCCGCTTCTTTCCTCCTGTTTGTTCCTTGCGTCCTGCGCCGTGGCCTCATTCAATTCCCCACTCCCTCCTTATCACACTCCTTGCCCCCACATAATACGCGTTTCTTTTCTTTCCTTTCGTCCCACACCCGCATACTGTTTATTCCTTTGCACCTCGCACCCGCATACTGTTTATTCCTCCGCACCTCGCGCTTGCATACTGTTTATTCCCCCGCACCTCGCGCCCGCATAAAAAAATATCGTTTTGCCGTTTTTTTATAAAAAAGAACTTGACAGGTCTCTTTTTTACGGCTATACTACCTCCTGTTTTTTGGGTGTGTAGCTCAGCGGGAGAGCATTACCTTCACACGGTAGGGGCCGCAGGTTCAATCCCTGCCACACCCACCAATTATAACGCCCTGATAATAAAGGGCTTTATTTATTTTTAAGTGTTAGAAATTCAAAAAACAGAACACCCTAAAAAGACCCACAAAAACCCCAAAAACCATAAGAAAATTTTAAAAAAGTGGGCAAAATTTGGGCAGGGTTTTTCGGCTTGGACGAATCGTAATATTGCCCCAAAAAATCACTTTTCCAATTCGGATTTTGGGCTGTTTTCCCTAAACCACAGCCTTTCTTTAAACTCGGCTTGTTTTCCCTTATTGTATCCCGAGACCGGCCGAAAATACCCCATCACCCGTGTCCAACACTCAACCGGTTGACGCAATGATTCATTGGCCGCTAAAATTTCCTGATCTGTCATCTTTTTTCCCTTTCATATGATTAACAAAAAGCCCGTTATAAACCCGGCCACCCACTCGGCAACGGCGGTAGCACTGTTTTTAATTTTTCCGCAATCCTTTAAGCTCCAAAACACCGCATAGACCAAAGCAACTAAAAGCCCCGCAAAGCCAAAGTATGCACTTCCTAGAGCTATCGCAACCAGCAAAGCCGGCAATTCATACCGGAAGAACATCCACAAAAAGTCATACCCGAACCCATACCAACCACCGGCCGGCACAAGAAACTTGACCCATTTATCCCAGAAGTATTTTTGATACCGTTCTTTCATTTCATCATCCGGCAGACCGTCCCGGGACATATCAAAGGCCGGCCCATGCCCGGGTGCCCAATAAAGACCTTGCAAAGCCAACGCGACAACGACCGCCTGCGCCCAATGATACCCGCTTATCCATAAAGCACCACTAACCCCGACAAACCCGATGATATGTTGGATAAATCTGTTTTGAATAATAGGCTTATTCCAACCATCAGAGCCGAACATCCGCCGCCATACCGCCTCAAAACACCCCGTCAATATAGCTAAAATCATTGTTTTACCCTCCTTTTGAACATTCCTTCAAATACGTTTCCAACTCAACCGCCCGCAAAACATAATCTTGAACCGTTATCAAGGTCCTTGGAGGCACCGGCTGACACGTGTTAACCGGCACATATCTTGGGCTACAAGCACTGACGCACATCAAAGCCCATAATATCACGACACATTTCATCTTTCGTTTTTTTCCTTTCAATCTTTTTCTGTACCTTTTGGACCACCTCACCGGCTGTTATCATGCCCTGCCGGGCATTGATGACACACTGCACCGCTTTGTTCTCCGTCTCCAGCCGGTGTGCCGTGTATCCTTTGTCATAGGCATAGCCATAAAACCACGTCGTCCCCAAAACAACCGCCACCAAAGCAGCCATTAAACCGTATATTCGCATTGTCATATCATTTTTCCTTAAATAAACCTGTTGACATTCCCTAAAAAAGACTGTATAGTGTTTCGTAGAGGTTAAGAACTCTAATGCTACCGGTTAGCGCACTCGTTAGGGCGTTATTTTTATGTCATATGTGACCTCCCAGTCATTATGATAAAAGTTTATGCCAAGAGTGCGGTGAATATATTGAATAAACCCACGTGTGTAGTATCACGTTCTTAAACTCTTGGCACCTTACTATTTAAGGTAACTTTTTAAGAAGAGGATACTACCTATGACAAATTTAATCAAAATCACCGAGATTGAACAAGAACCGCGCATCCAAGATATTGTTTTGGGGCGTGCTTTGGGATTAGCACGTGCACGAAAAATAAAAGATGTTATTGATGCAAATATGGCAGAATTATTGACTTATGGTCGTGCGCCCTTGATAAGGGCGGACGTGAAAATCGGCTGTGCAACCCGTAAGACAGAATCCTATTATTTAAACGAACCGCAAGCATTACTTATTTGTATGTTTTCACGGACAGATAAAGCGGCGGAAGTAAGGAAAGAGGTCATACAGGCCTACATGGCATTAAAACACCCTCAAAACGACCTTGGCCTTGTCCCGGTCTCCTCCTACACCCGACGTCTTCCCTCCGGACCGCGGGAAATCAAGTTATCCGAAAAAGCCCGGTCTGAAATCGGCGGGATTGTCAAGGCGTGCATCGGTTCGGCCTTAAAAGACATCACCGTGACACAAACGGTTGACCCCATTGGATACAATATCCCCGAATCGTTAAAGCAACCCGACGTCGTGCCGGCCGAGGTGGAAAAGGAGCTGTGGCGCCTGACCGAACAGTTGCATTACGGACTTCAAAAGCAACAACCGAAAGCACAAAACACATCGGTGCTGAATTTGTTTTACCTATTGCGGGCACTTAAAACGGTTTTAACCCGGTATCGCACCGTGCAAAACGAAACGTTGTTTGCCGTGGACATGATGAAAGGGGATAAAAACTATGAAAAGGACGAGGCTTTAGAACGCATATACATCCTAAACGCCATGACGAACGGCGCGTTACGGGTGTGCTGACAACAACGCCGGACTGAACATCCGGCGTTGATTTATTTATCCATGATTATAGAGGGTAAATGCACGATCAATCCAAATTATATGAAAAATTTCTCCTTCCCGAAAACCAACAAAAGGGGCTTTCCCGAAAAACCTAAATGCCAACAGCTTTGTATCTGGTTTTACAATGGCAGGAATGGCCGCTTTAATAGAATCATGACTGATTATCTCACAACCCAATCCATGCCGAGGAGCATTTGTAAGCTCTTGCCATGTCATCCGAGAATGCTTATGCAATGTTTTTAAAAACTCTATCTGTTCTTTTTCTGTGCAATTATTTAAATCAAATCCGTCTTGTAAATGTTTAATTGAAAAAGAAGGACGTTCATTATTCGTGCTTACAGATGTTGTTTTAGCATATAAAGGACAGTCTTTACACTGTTTAAACGGGCTTTTTCGCATATTATACTAAACGTGTTTTGAAAAAGCGCTTCATGCTTTCATCTGAAATGACATCATCTTTTGTTTTATTATATGATTCAATCCATGGACTTTCAGCATGCGTCATATCCCGCAATCTCCAAGCAGAATATTGTCCAAATTCAGCATAAATATCATCTAAAAACGACCTTATTTCACAAGGAATAGAATCAATCTTAAATCCAGGTTCAGGCATTAAACACGCTGAGCCGTTTACCTTAAATTTATGATATAACAACGGAACAACCGGACCATGTTGCCATGCCTGTAACGTTTCATCAAACAACCGCTTTCCATGCATTGCCAAATAAAAACCCTGAGCATAATAACATAATTTTTGAAGCTTCAAATTTGAAATACAATCTTCAGCTTCATGATCAACCAATGTTAAAAAATAATTGGCGACATCCATAGCCGTTACCATACTTGTTTTCTCCTTTTTTTGAAAGCCAAAAGATTTCGGCTTTCCTATAGGATAAAACCAATTCACGATTCTGTCAATAAAAAAACGCATCATCCTTTCCTTTCGCGTCCTGATGCGTTAATTATAACAAATTTTGTTACTTTTTTGAATGACCTTGAATTATCCTTTTATATCACACATCCCAAAAGAAATAGCACAACTCTTCGGTGCGGCGCTTGAACAGACCAAGCAATCCGTTTTTAAAGCCATAATCCCATTCGCGGCAAACGGCTGCCCAATCGCGGGCGCAAATGGCCCGATAGAGGTTTGATTTTAAAAACCCGGCCGCGTTCCAATTGTAGACCAAACTGGCGATGGCCTCTTTCTGCCGATTTGTCAACGGAAAGGGTATTTTACCGAATACCGGATACACCTCGCGGATACAATAATCATTCAGCAATGCCTCGGCATAATCCGCCGTGATGATATCCCCCTCTTGCACTTTTCGCCCGTCGGGATAGGATGTATTTCCATATCCGATTGTCCAAACGCCGACGGGGCATTTATAGGCTTGCAACCGTAAACCCTCATATTTTTTTATCAATCCCGTTGTCATGAGTTTTTCCTATTTAAATAAAAACGTGCCGACTTCGCCCACCGACACACCAAAACCGGCACATAATAAAGTGATAAGCACATAAATAAACACCTTGTTGGATAACACTTCCTTTACCGCGCCGGTGACAGAAACACGCTTACTAACCAACTCTAAAACCCGGTCAATTTTTGTGTCCATCACGGCCACTTTTTTTTCAATGTCTGTTACTTTTTTTTCAATCTTTGTCATGCGTTCATCCATTTGTTCAAAATCCTTGCATTGTTCTTCATGTAAAAGCAAGGCGGCCTTTGACAGACCACCTTGTTTTACTTGTCCTTTGATCATGTCCAAAGCCACACGTTGTTTACACATCTGTTCCCTCCGTTTCTTGATTGATCCATTCGTCAAACGTCATCGGATTTTTTAACCACCATTCTTCCGTCTCTGTGTAATCCCTCAAATAGGAACGATAGTCTTTATATGCCTGCCGTTCTTCATCTGTAATCGGATAATCAGGACATGATACGCACGGATCCGTTTCGCGCAAATAGCTGTTACGGACGAAGCGAACCTTGGCACGTTTATTATCGGACTGCTCTTTGTCATAGGCGACCTTTTGTTCATCCGTCATCGCGGCATAGTGGATTTGTTCAACTTCACTTATTTTACGAACCGTGTAGCGACCATTAAAGCAATCAATCATATATTCGCCCGATTCATTGCACCGTTTAGCTACGTCAGCATAAATAGCTTCGTATTCGGCGGGCGTGTGGTTACTGTCGCCCCTAATTAGAGAATCTTTAGAAATATCAAAACTTTTAAAATCAATGTCTTGCATAATTTTTTATTCCTTTCATATATCAAAAATAACAGTCGGCTAATACCCGATTGCCATCCAAAAGGCATCATCCCCGTGTGAAGCATGTGTCCAGTCAATTTGAAAGGTTGTTTTTGTGCGAGTGTTACCAAGAACGAATAACCGGGAGCCTCCAGCCGGTACACCATTGCCTGATTTACAAACGCCAGTGACAGAATAAGTATTTGTCGTAAAAGGTGTTGGCAGCGTGACCGTTGCTGCACCGTTCATCGGGATGTGGGTATACCCCCATTGAATAATAAGGCCATTGGCAAATTTCGTATAATTACTCCAGCTTGAAGTGATAACAAAACCGACAACGGTATTTTTGCCAGCGGCCGTAATGTTATCCATGGATGTATTTGCTTTCGTTGAAAAATCAAACGCTTCCCACCCGATATTTATGCCATCCGTTGTTAAAACTTTGCCGTCATTGCCGGATTGATCGGGAATAATTTTATCACGAAAGAAAACACCGCCGGATATCCAGTTTGTCGTATCCTCAGCCGGGTTGGTTGTTGTCCATGTGCCCGTTTTGTTGATATAAATATCAAACGGATGCGCGTCATCATAATACGAGCAGACAGAATATTTATAATAGGTTTCTGTCGGCAACCATGAGGGGATGCCCTCTTTCGTATTTTCCAAAATCGCCTTGCACAACACAAATTGCAGTCCTTGCATTTCTTCCAAACGTGGCAAAATGCTGGCACTGGTCGTTGCATTCAGCCATCCGGTCAGCCACGCCGGCAAAGATTGAATTGTTTCAGGATCAGAAGAACTTTCCGCTGTCCCGGCAGAATATGACCCAAACACCCCGTTGTTATCCGCATTTTGAGCAAATTGCTTCAATTGAAACCGATTATTCGCCATTGATACCTCCTATTATATCGTTATATGTTGCAAATCTTCCCTCACCCATGGGATCACCCTCGTATGTTCCAAAACCCACCGTAATGGGAGAGGGAACAATTTGATTGTATGACCCAAAACCAAAATATTTTTGTTCAATTTTTTGAAATTCAATTTCGGACCCGACACCAGCTGGGCGCGGTAAAATTTGCGGAAACAGGGCGCGTTCCCAATCCGCCAACTCAAAATCAAACGCAAAGATCAGGGTGGACATGTTTAAGGCATCCACCATATAAACACGACCGCGATCCTTGAACAAATTCTTTAAAAACAAATTGATTGTTGAAATTGTGCCATCCCATGTTGTGCCAAAAGCCCTTATTTTAATCACTTCCCGAAACTGATCATCCGTTAAATGATAGGACACCCCATCAATCGTGAAATTTCGGGTAATTTTAAATAAAAGCCCCCAAAAATAATCTAATGCTTCCGGAATACAGGTATCAAAGTTCATGATTTCCTGACCGAAAATCGCCGAAACATCCGCATATGTGTCATAAATTTTGGCTTTTTCCATCATCAATGCGGATATATTCGTATACCCGAATTGCCGTTGTATGCTGTCAAGGGCCAACTGTGTGTAATCAGTCATTTGACACCTCATTCGTTGCTATATTATCGGCCGATAAAGCAGCCACTTGTTCAATGGACAAAGAAAGATAATCCAAATAACCCGTTTCCCCCGAAACATTTACTTTAACGCTTAATAAATCCATATAGGGGAAATCATCAAACGCCTGCGCCAACATGTTTCCGGAAATTGTTTGACCGATTTTAAATCCGTTTTCGGCGATATAACTTAAAAGTTGGTTTTTGATTTTATCGGTAATATCGGCCGGTGTATACAGGTTGCGTTCATAATTAATTTGAACGCTTAAATCAACAACATCCGGGCGCCGGATTTTATAATAAAACGTATAATCCGCATTCGGATCATAATATCCGACAACCGTATCACCGACCGTGCCGGCCCCTAAAGTTTTAACCCGTCCCAGGCATGTGGCAATATCGTTCCCGTTGCCCCCCAAGACACATAAATAAATGCTGTTGCGTTCCATGGTAACACCGTCCACAACTTGTGTTATTGATTTTGCATTTTCCCGGCCGACGACACTTAACACGCCATCCAGCTGGGCAATGTTATCCACAATGGCCCCCAATAATCCGATAGCCCGAATGTTCAACCAATTTGCCGTTATCCGTTGTTTAAATTCGTTATCGGTTTCGGTTGCATATCCCGTCGCTCCGGCATAATTGTTCGTCACGGTATCCCACCCGGAAATGTTTGTCACAATTGTTGTCACGGTTCCCGGTAAAACTTGTATGGCACCGCTTGTCGTTGAGGCAAATTGTGCGTTGATACTGCCTGTGCTGGGCAGCGTTGTGTTATCCAGCGCTGCAAACTGATATGTGCCGTCGGACACCAACGATCCGGCCGGAATAATTGTGCCGGCAGCCCCCGTCAATGTGCAAACGACCACCGTTGGTTGGTTTAATTTGCGCGTATACCCGAAAACCGCCGCACTGCGATCCAGTTCATCCCCCACCGCATAAAAGGGTAAAAATGAATTGGCAACTTTTAAAAGGCTTTCTTGGGTTAAATTAAGTGCTTTCATGTCATAGTCAATTAACTGCCCTTGCGCTGTGCCGCTGGAAACATCCAAATCAGATCCCAAAGCCTTTTTATAGGCCTGCTCTACATCCGCCCGTATCACAGAGGCATCAACAGTAATCACGCCCAATTCGTTCACGCTAAATAAGCTCATAGGTCAAACGCTCCATAAATTGAATTAATGTTTGCTTCGCACACCAACGTTTCCCCGGTGTGTGTCAGTTTTAAGGAAGACACGCTGACAATGTCTTCTCCGTCCAATATTCTGTTTTGGATCATGTTTTTAACATAGGTTTCACCGCCGGCTTTGCCCAAGACGGTGTTGTCATAATCAATCCCCTCTTCTTGATTTAAGGGATTTTCACCCAGGTATAATCCGATCCTTGTTTTGGTATTTTGGGCGCATGCTTTAAGTCCCTCCAAAACCGACAGGTTTCCCTGCGTCACAACCAAATTGTTGTGCGCATCCAACTCTAATGTTTTCATGTTTTCCTCTTTAGGCTGATTTAACAATACTGCTGCCGGATGTAATTTGCCCGCTGACACCGGCGACAACAACCGTATCACCGATGCGGGCAATCCCGGCACCGCCGGAAGCACCCAAATTGACCTCGTTAGCTTCAACGGTGGCACTTTGGGCCTGAACAGACACACTGCCCTGAATCGTCCCGGTCAAGGATGAGGACGTTAACGCAAGGGAAGATATTCCGTTATCGGACGAAACCGTCATGGTTATTTGATCAGGTTTTATGACAACTTGGGACGACCCGTTTTTAAGTGTTAAGCCATTGGGCGTATATCCAAAATCAAACGGCAAAAAGACACCATTACTTAAACTAAACAGTTGATTACTGCCAGCCCCGGCAACCTGATGTGTCGCAAAATATTTCGTCGGATCATATTTACAGGCCAACAGAACCCCTTTATCCCCAACCGCGATCGGGATACTGATTTCACACTGGCCGCCCTTTATGACAAAAACGGGGATGTTAAAAATTGGCTCTTGCTGCGGTAAAACAGCACCCAGTGTGGTTTGCAGCCGAATGACGGGACGCACGTCAACCGTATTGTCGTCGTTCACAGCCGAAACTTCAACAATAGAAACGGTAAACAGATTATTCATTAAATAATCTTGAATAATCTGTCCCAAAGCGCCCCAAGCCTCATCCAAATTGGCCGGGTTAAAAGAGGGAATGTTATTTTTCAAGGATTTCTCTCCGATATAAATTTAAATGAGTAAACCAGGCTGACCCTTTTGTATCACATTGATGCGTGATTGTTTGAACCGCATATTTTTCACCGTTTAATTCCGTGAACTTTTGTGTTTGTAAATTGACCAATTGCCCGGTAATCACTGACGGATCCAACCGCACCCGCACATCACACCCGACGTTTGTCGGACGCGGCGAACCGATCATGTTGCGTTGATCAATAACAAACGTTTTAAATGACTTCACAACATCGCCCGGACGTTTCACAATCAACATATTTTGATACAGATAGATATCAAGTCCCGTTATTCGGGCCAATTTTCGCAAATGACCCGGCAAATTTAAATCCGAACCCGAATAATTTTGAACAAATACGGGGTCGCTTAACCCGTTTCTGAACGAATAGCCATACTCTTTGGCCAACGTTGATAAAATAAGCGATAAATTTGTTTCCCCCTTAAACGAATAGCTTTTTGGTGTTTCCAAAAGCGTTGAAAAACTGCTCATCGCCTTAATTTGAATATTGTAATTGGCTTCATCTAAATTGGGGACGGCCTCAACAATGTTCCCGGCAAAGATCATGGCGTATTTGTTGTCGTATCCGGCAATCAGTTCAATCCGGTTGCGAATTTGGTTTTTGGTGAACGTCGTATAGCTGGTCCCCAGTTTATTCATAGTCTCTCGCTTTAGACCGTAAATTGTTATGTTTGCTTCCTGAATCGCACCGGAAACGGTTGCTTGTGCGTTAAATTCAACCTTATACTGAATATTCAGATTGCTTAAAACTTTACGCTCTTTTAAATCAACACTCCCATCCAGTAAAATAAGTTGAAAATGCCGTTTTGGAATAGACCATTTCATGTAAATCCCTCTTTTTTAATGCATCGTCCCCACAAAACAGGTTGACTTATCTTTTTGTAAGTGATATAATTGTTTAAAAGTTGGTTGAGGAAGGGGCTTTGACCCTAGTCAGTGTCTGTCAACCAGGTGACCGCAAGTTAGTAGACCCGCCTCTTGCGGCTTTTTATTTTTCGTAATAAGCCGTCATTACAAACTGTATCCTTGATTTAAACAATTTAGGCTCTACAATAACTTTTTTTCCCTTATGTCTAATTATAAAATCTTTTTTCTCATCTTGGTAAATTTCCCCTTTCTCAATGACCTCTGTCAATGAAGAAAGTAGCTTACCCAAAGGCTGTTTTGTTTCTTTCCGACGCTTAACAATATGCTGCAGTCCCATATCATCGTTCCCCCAAATCAGGGAAATACCCCCTATGTCTTTGCGCATAAAGGCGTCTTTAACGTATCCTTGTTTTTCTTTCATTAACAAGTCAACCGCCGCTTGTCCTTTAACACCCGTGTATTCTTTGCCTAAAATATCGGCTGTCTTTGCACTGCCTTTATCAAAATGAGCTCTATCCGCTCCGCTTTCAGCAAACTTCCCGTCTTTATCCCGTTTATGCTTGCTTTCGTCCCAAGCATTTAAAGCACGCAGACCGGTATCTATCCGAATCAGGCGTTCTTTTGTGTTGATTTCAATACGTATCATGTTTCAGACCTTATATTCCGTATCATAAACCAACACAAAACGCGTATTGAATGCGTCATAATGGGGGTCTTCGTTTCCGTATAAATCTTCAAAGAACAGATTACCGGTCAACAGATTGTTTAACAACAGCGGCATTTTATTGCAGCAGGTTCGGCCGGCAAAAATACCGACGCCATCTATCGCGATATCGCAATACAAAACCCCTTTTGTTGTTGTGCGCAAAGACATATCAACAACCTGATCGCCGGCATCAAAGGAAAAGGATTGATTCGGTTCGTTATTTAAGTTAATTAAATATTTCATTTTATAACCTTTTTAAAAACCTGACCGATTGAAATGGTATTACTGTATGCCGGCAACATCGGATCACTTTCGGCATCGGGACGGATAATTTGAACAAACGTCATTTCCACTTCAAACAGGCCATAGTTATCATAATTTTCCGGTATGCGGTAATCTTGCAATGTCATCCAATCGTAAACACCGCTTTTTGTTTGAATTTTCAGGCGGTAAATACCTTTTTTATACCGGTCCAACGCCTGGCGGGTTTTGTTAATTAACGCGTCACGCCCGGACCAATATGTTTCTTTGACATCGCTTAACCCAGCGTTTGTTCGGGAAATAACCCCAATCACCGTTAATGTGTCCGGATTATCGTATTTATAATCCGTCGCGGATGTTCCGTTTTCTAACGGATAATCCGTCACACTGGAGGTGGCTTCAAAGCCCGCCTCACGAATACTGTCAAATGCCAAGACTTGCTGTTCTTCAGTGGGCGATTTTATATACCATATCGCATAAACAGATGTATTTAAAAACGTGTTTAAAAGACTTGTTAAAATCATGCCGGCACCACACTGTTTGTTCCGTTGTAAATGGCTTTGTTTAAGGCCCGTTGAACTTGTCCGATATCGCCGCCGTTAATGGTAATATTAAAGACCGGCTTCATCGGGGCACGCATATAAGAAGTTTGATGCTCCTTAATAACCTCGCGGACATGTTCTTCCGAATAACGGTCTTGTTCCACACGCTTTTCGGCAGGTGTTGGTATCATGTTAAAAACGGGCTTTTGCCAATCAAAATATCCCTTTTGTTCCGGCGCAAGGGCTCCCTTTTGGGAAGCGTTTATGCCCCGTTCAGCCTCCTTTTGCTCGCCCAAAAGGAAATCCGGCAGAAAGGATTTAATTTTTTCCCACTTTTCTTTAAAATAAGAGACTATGTTATCAAAGGCAGTTTTTGCTTTTTCAAAAACACTGTCCCAAACACCCCCTAACGAAGACAGGATTTTATCAGCGAACCCTTTTAACGCCTCATAAGTTTGCTGCACAAATCCCGGTATTTCTTTTAAAAATGAAATAACCCCTTCTCCAAATTCTACACAGAATTGTGCAAATAAAGAAACCCCCTCAATAATAAGCTTAAGGGCCTCTTTAACACTTGTTAAAACATCACCAATCCCCCGTTGGATA
Organism: uncultured Alphaproteobacteria bacterium; assembly: GCA_944392145.1. Taxonomy (GTDB): domain Bacteria; phylum Pseudomonadota; class Alphaproteobacteria; order CAAHEQ01; family UBA3637; genus CALXVS01. The sequence goes on from CALXVS010000010.1 coordinate 17,821, forward strand.
AAAAAGACCGCCTTACCCAGACCTTCACCCATCTCATAAAGGGCCCGAACGGCTATACCCGTCGCGGCGCCCAAAAATTTCATAAGCTTTTGAAAGGATTCTATATACTTGCCGCTGTTATCAAAGGAAATATTCAGCTTTTTAAGGGCATCATGCACACCGTCCAAAAACGTATAGCCCCCGCTCATGAGTGTTTGTTCAAGCAATTTCGTCGCGTTTTGAACGCGCCGCATCACCGCAACCGTTTTTTCAGTGATCGTTGCGAATTTTTGGGCTTCCTCACGGATGTGTTCAAATTCCTGATCCGACATTCTTAACAACCGTAAAGAGGCCGGGTCAGTAAGGCCCAATTCAGTTGCTACTTTTATTTGGGCGTCATCGTTTAAACCTTTAAATTTTTTTCTTAACTCATCAAAAATTTCAAAACTGTTTTTGAACTCACCGTCCTTGCGATACAGGGAAAGCCCCACCTGATTCCCGACCGTTAAAAGCGGACCGGAAGCCGTTGTGCGCAACTCAACAATGGCTTGTTCAATTTTTCCGATCGCATTCAATGCCCCTTCGGATGAACCGCCCACCTGCGCCATCATGGCTTGAAACAGGCTGAGTTCTTGGACAGGCAGATGAAACCGTTCCGATGCATCCGCAACAGACCGAATGTTATCATATAACTTTTTGAACCCGTAAATCACGGATCCGGTCCCCAACAAACCAGCAAAACTGCCCGTCAGGCTGCTTTTAATCTCTTTTCCGACCGTTTCAACTTTTTCCCGAAACTGGTCCAGTTGTTTTTTGGCCTCGCCGGCGTTCAAAAACAATGTAATAACTGCTTCCGTATTCATCTTTTTGCCTTTTTCGCCAAATTATAGGCGGCTGTTTCATTATTTGCCCGCACATAGCTGACAACCTGCATCATCCAAAAATCATGCAGGTCCATATGCTTTAACTCTTGGGTTGAACAATTGCCGTTTAATAAATTGCCCACCGCATTACTTAATCCAAAATCTTTATATTCAACTTTCCTTCGAGTGTTTGGATTAAGGGATGGAATTGCGGTGAGCTTTTGATAAAAACTTTTTGAAATTCCAAAATCTGAAGCCCCAGGTTGATTAACGACAGCGGATTTTGAAACATCCCGTCTGCCGCCGACAGCGAAAAACGTTGCCCCGGTTGCAACAAAGGCATGGTGCCCGTTCCATCCATGGGTGTGGCCAATTTTAACAGGTTTTCCAAAAACGGCCGGATAGATAACTTTTCCTTTGACCCAATAAGCCCCAGCGCCGTATCCATAAAATCCAATCCCTCCAATGCCCCAAACAGGCGGATTTTGAATTTCAAGGTATTGTCCAAATCTTTAATTTCAATCAGTTTTTCCATGTTTATCCTTTCTTTTAAAAAAAATCCCCCGTTTGAAGCGGGGGATATAAAGACCGAATGTTCAGTCCGGCGGTATTATCAGCACACCCGTAACGCGCCGTTTGTCAGGGCGTTTAAGATGTATATGCGTTCTAAAGCCTCGTCCTTTTCATAGTTTTTATCCCCTTTCATCATGTCAACGGCAAACAACGTTTCGTTTTGCACGGTGCGATACCGGGTTAAAACCGTTTTAAGTGCCCGCAATAGGTAAAACAAATTCAGCACCGATGTGTTTTGTGCTTTCGGTTGTTGCTTTTGAAGTCCGTAATGCAACTGTTCGGTCAGGCGCCACAGCTCCTTTTCCACCTCGGCCGGCACGACGTCGGGTTGCTTTAACGATTCGGGGATATTGTATCCAATGGGGTCAACCGTTTGTGTCACGGTGATGTCTTTTAAGGCCGAACCGATGCACGCCTTGACAATCCCGCCGATTTCAGACCGGGCTTTTTCGGACAACTTGATTTCCCGCGGTCCGGAGGGAAGACGTCGGGTGTATGAGGATACCGGAACGAGGCCAAGCTCTTGTTGCGCCGGGGAGACATAGGCGCCGGTCTTGCGGATACTTGGTAGGACTTCCGAATAGACCCAGTCAGCAAAGGCTTGCGCTTGCGGTTTGTTAGAACGGAATATCAGGCGGTAGAGATTGGGTTCGTTGATGATTGTAATTTGCTGCATTACAGAAAAGAACATAATTTCTTGGTTTATGCTAACCATACACCCCTTCGGTGGGTTAGTGGCTCTTGTCACATACACCCACAAGTTTTCTATATCACAACGATTTTTCCCATATTTTTTAAATTCTTCTTCACGTTGTTTCTTCCACCTTTTTTCCCGTTCTTCTTGCTCTTTCTTTTCCTCCAAGTATTTTTTGTGATTTTCTTTGATTTGTTCACTTAGTTCATTGCGACAGGATTCTATTCGTCTATATCCTTCTTTAAGATGAGTTTTATAAATGAACTTTTGGAAATCATTATAAGAGGATTCAACTTCCTTTAATTTTTTTTCTGTTTTATTCAAGTATGCCATTTTTTCTGATTTCTCTAAAGAAATTTCTTGTTCATCATGGCAATCATCATAAAAATACGAATAATTACTCCGACTGCCAACCAATTGCTCAATTGCATCATTCCTTAGATCAGAACACGCACACAAAGTTCCCAAAATAATAAAACACGAAACTTGCTTTAACATAAGTTCTCCCTTTCACAGGAAAACCATTAGCACACTTTAGTATATGTGTCAACACATAATTTTGACAATCCCTCTCTAAAATATCAAAATGCATTCTTCATTTAAACACGCCCCCATAAAAAAGGGGCGTGTTTTTTTAATCACCTAAAGCGGCAGCGGCACTTTTGACGTAAACGTGAAAGCATAGGACTTTGCGCCCTGCCCTTCGTCTAAATTATTCGGATTGCCGCCTTGATCAGAAGTAATTGTTCCGCCGCTGTAGACATAGGTAAAGCCGGTCAGGTTATTCTTTTCCGTCAAAACCAATTCATAAGCCGTCGCTGGTTTATTAAAACTGGGCGTTGTAGCAGAAATCAATAAGTCAAGCACATTACGGGCGTTTGAATTTGCCTTTAAACTAAATGTGCCGACATATAAAACCGGCTTTTGATTCACGGAAGACAACCCATCGGCCCCCAAATCTACGGAAGCCGGCTCATTATCTTCCCATGTAATGCCATCCGATGCAAAGCCCTGAAGCTTTAAATAAGGGACAACCGGCAATGCCGTTAATGAATAGGAACAAGTTGTAAAACCATTCCCGTTTGTTGAAATATCCACGATATCCATTTAATCCTCCTTTAAGCGCCATAAATATTGTTGATAATGCGTATTTCGTTCACAACACCGCCACATAAATAACAAATAACGATGCGGACACGTCGTTCGGCGATATCTTCAGTTGTTAAATCCTGTATCTTGAAATAATACCCGTTATTGGCGACAGCATCGGCTGCGGCTGCAACACCGGTTGCCTGAACAATATTCAACCGATCTGTGTCCGACAGCGTTCCATTTTGGGCAATCGCGCCGTTTTTCTTGCCTTTTTCAAACGAGGGAGAAATCAAAGAACTGATTAAGTCAACAGCATCTTGACCTTGCAATTTAACCTTATTTAAAGAATCAAATGCATTCATGACCGCAACCTGAATATCCTGTTCAAGCCACGCTTCATTACACTGAACATCCTCGGTTCCGAAAGAGCCCTGCATTAACCCTTTTCCATAATAAACGGCCTCTTGAGAGCCAAAGCCGACAGAATAAACACAAGAAATACAATACTGCGCCAATTCGTCCCACAAGGCTATATTCGTTTGACCGGATTGATAATCTGTGACCGTGCCCAAGTCTGTGACAGGCGTGTAGCCGTCAGCCGGTTGAAAATTAAAGTTAATTGCCCCATTCGTCGCATTATAATCAACAGAGGCTGCAATTGAACAATCCAAAACGTTTACATATTCATTTTTCGGATCATAACAAACCACATATCCCGTTGATCCGGTCAGTTTTTTCTGTAGACTTTCCGCTGCCGTTAAATCATGAATGTTGAAAACCAACCGCACACGGGTATTATATGTTTGCCCGTTTTGCACCGTTTGCAACCATTCAACCGCGCTTTGCATCTCTTCCTCGGTAAGCGTTTCAAGCGTGGTAATGGAAAAACCGGCCGTGTTCGCATGATAAATACGATCGCAAAATTGCGAAAAGGTTTCGGCATTCGCGCCTTGCGACAATTCAGCATCCAATAATCCCAAAGGGGCCGCATAATCAGATCCGGTTGTTCCGACTGTAACAGCGGCAACGGTTGATCCCGTTCCGGACGTGCCCGAAGTAATGATAAATCCCCCGGTAATGGAACTATACGACACACTGGCCCCGGTATAGGCTTCTCCGCCGTCTGAATTTGTTCGCAAAGCCGTTTGAATGACCGTCGCGGCATCTGAATAGGATGTAATACTATTCAAATTAACAGATACCTCAAATGCTTCCCCGTCCATTGTCACATTAAAAGAGCCCGCGCCGATGGATTTTAACTCTTGAACAGACGTTGTGACCTTTGCCCCCTTATAAAAGGCGGAAGAGGCTTCTTTAAACCAACGGCCGACAATGACTTTATCCGGCGCCAAACCTGTTTTGGACAAGCGGCTGAAATATTTTTGCACTTGTTTATACTCCGGTAAATCTTGTCCGAAATAAGCACCAAACGATGTAATCCCTGTAAATTCCAAAGCCTTAACGGTGGATGGAATCAATGGATTAACCATCGCCAGCAGCATATGTTGTTTTTCAGTATCAAAGGCCGGTGTTTGACTGACACCGCTGATGGGAACGATTGCACTATATGGTAATGACATTTTTTACTCCTTTGTTTTTAACCATTTCCAGCCCGAACAAGTGTTTTTTGAAAACGTGTTAAATAGGGCTGCTCTTTTGAAATGCTATCAATGATGTAAAGTTCCACATCAAATGAATAGCGCTTTAAAAATCGTTTATTTTCCTGTAAATCCGTTAAGTTTCGGATTTCGGAAAATGTTTTTAAGTTTCCTATGGGATTGGGGATTTCTTTTAAATTAACCTCTAATGTTTGTTGATAAATCAGGGCGTTTTCAAAAGCATCGGGCCCGTAAAAATCAAATTGAACCGTATATATCCGCTCCAAATCATACGCCACTTGCACATTTTTATCGGTTTCATCAAACGACACTTCTCTTTGTTGACTGCGCCCCACCGGACGAACCGGCAAAACCGTCATTTGAACAAAATTGCTTTTGGGTGCCGGATCATCATCCAGATAAGGATTCATAAACTGCATATCGTTTGGAAGCAGTCCTTGCAAAAAATCATACACCTTTTGTTCCTGCATCGTCTTCCTCCTGATCCAAATAGCAATAAAAGCAACGCCACCCGTCTTGTATCCAATCTTTTTTACCGACAAGCCGGTATTTCAGCCCCTCACACATAAATGTGTCACACCCCAATTGACGTATTTGGTCCAGCTGCGTTGCTTCATGTGACACATACCCGCGGAAATATTGGTATTCCCGCACATTAAAGCCCAACTGCATTAATAATTGTTCCGATGCCGGTTGCAGTTTCCCCTGAACTTCAATGGTTTCTGTTTTGCGAACCGGTTCACGGGACGAGGGATCCCATGTAATCGCCGTATGTGTAAAAACAAGCGTTTTCCAAGGATTCACAAGCGAAAGTGCTCCGGCAACGATATTATGTAAATTAAGACCCGTCATGTTTTTTCTTTCGTTATTCTTCATCCCCCGAAAAACAGGTTGACTTATCTTTTTGTAAGTGATATAATTGTTTAAAAGTTGGTTGAGGAAGGGGCTTTGACCCTAGTCAGTGTCTGTCAACCAGGTGACCCGTCTGTTAGTAAATTTCCTCAGACGGGCTTTTTTTATGTATGATAAGCAGTAAAAACAAATTGAAATTCTTCTCCGTTCATCTTTGGTTCTATAATAGCTTTTTTCTGTTTAAAATTGATTTCAAATCTTCCCTTTTTTGCAAAAGTTAACTCCCCTTTCTCAATGACCTCTGTCAATGAAGAAAGTAGCTTACCCAAAGGCTGTTTTGTTTCTTTCCGCCGCTTAATAATATGCTGCAATCCCATATCATCATTTCCCCAAATCAGGGAAATACCCCCTATGTCTTTGCGTATAAATGCGTCTTTAACGTATCCTTGTTTTTCTTTCATTAACAAGTCAACCGCCGCTTGTCCTTTAACCCCTGTGTATTCTTTGCCTAAAATATCGGCTATCTTTGCACTGCCTTTACCGGAAATTCCCGACTGTTTTGCAAACTTCCCGTCTTTATCTCGTTTATGCTTACTTTCCTCCCAAGCGTTCAAAGCATATATGCCGGTATCTATCCGAATCAGGCGTTCTTTTGTGTTGATTTCAATGCGTATCATACTTGATAACCTCATAAGCGATACTCTTTTTTAAATACCCCGTATCAACAAGCGGTTTAGCACTTCCTTTTTTCCGAACGGTTGAGGGGGCATTTGGGGGATCTTGAATTTCATCAATGCTTTTTGCAATGCTGGTTTGCATGGCAACCCCGACATTTTTCATGCATTTACGCAAAGACAATCCTTTTTCCATGCTGTCTTGAAGCACCTTTGCCCAGGTGGCTTCATCTTTTTGGACGGCATTACGCATAAACGGCCGGGGCGGAATAACAACATCATGCGCCGGGATGACAACATCTTGCGCAAAGTTGCTCTTTTTTTTCTGAACGAACCGGCCATTGCGGTTAAACTGACCGTTTTTTTCGTTCAAAGACCGGTAAATTGTCCGGTGCTGCTCCGGCACATGAATTTTTGCCCCATATTCCTGGATCAGCGCATTTTTGGCAACTTCCAAGCCATTTGGATAGGCGTCCCCCTCAAAATACCCGGCCTTAACCCCTTTGACTGTTGATAATTCTTTTTTGAACCGGGCACATAACTTTTGGACCCCCTTAAGATCAACCTTGACATCAAACTTGCCCGCCATATGTCCCCCTGTAATACGGCCATGGTGATGTCGGGCGTTTGGGCATTGGCGGCCGAACGGCAGATAAGATAACCAACAGCTCCAATCCATAGGGCGATAAAGCCAAAGCTTGCTCTAACCAATTTTTGAATTGTTTAAAAGTTGAGGACACATCCGCCTCACTGGCGCTTGAAAGGGGAATGGTTCGTGCCAAATCCGGATTCATTTGCAAATATAAAATATGACAGCAAGCGAGGTAATTACCGCGTACCTGCAAATCCAACGACAAATTGATTGCCCCGGGGATATTTGAAATATAGCTGCCGACACTTTTGGCCGCGGCTATAATGGCCGTATCGTCCATGTTTTTAAAATAGGGGAAATCGGCCCGAAGGATATCCGGTTCAATCACAATTGTCGTTGGAGGTGTCATGTTATTTCTTCTTTGTTAATTTCTTTTCTTTTTGAAACTCGGTAACAGCCGTTTCAATCTCTTCTTCAGCCTTTTGAAGCGTTTCGCCGTCAATTTGGGATGAGCCGTCCGTCAAGGCGCCGACCTCTTTTTCTTGTGATTGGGCGCTTTCTTTTTTTTCTTGAATAATAAAGCAGCCTTTCGGGTTTTTATCCGAACAAATACGCGGCCGAATAAATGCGCCATATTCATCCATCAAGCGTTCATATAAAGAATCCGGAATGATATTCAGCATCGGTTCGGGCTTTAACGTAATTGTCACCTTGTTTTTCAACGCAAAGCAGGAAGCATTCGTTCCCCGTTTAATAATAATCATGTTCATCCTTTCATAAAAACGGGGGCCTGTTTCAAGCCCCCTTTTTTAGGTTGATTTAAGAAATGCCGTTATACCGCACGATAAACATCGGGTATTGGACAACGCATCCGGATGTGGCGGCCGAAATCTTTTGCGATGTGACACTGTCTTTCACAAATAACGGATAAGCCCGCGCCATTTCCACATAAGAGTTCAAAACTGTTTCCCGATTGCCCGGAATTAAAACCAAATAGAAGACATCGGAAGATGAATCCGCATCGTTAAACTGCGGAACAGCAACAATTTCCAATTTATTGCCGTATGCTTCTTTCAGTTTAACACGTGCCGTTAAACCGTAAGTGTTGGCCCGATCCAATTGCGCAATGGAATCAGAGGCAACCGCTAAAATTGCTTTCCCGCCGTTTTCCATTTCTTCATTGGCTAACCCTGCCGATTGAACGTTTAATTCGGAAAAAGCCGCCACAATGTCGTTATAGATATCTTCCGGCGTTTTAGAAGCCCATTCTGTTTTATTGTTAACGGTTGCCACCGCTTTAAAATCCGTCAACGATGGATCGTTTAACAGCCCATAGATCGGCGCATCACGGCCCGCCGTGGAAACACCGTTAAAGAAAAAATTGTTCCGCGCGATTGCCAATGTCCGCATGGATGCTTCGGCTTGATCGGCCCGATAATTTTCATAAAAAGAATTAACGGTTGCCTCTTCCAAATCGGTTGCATGCCAAGAGGTCGTATAGTAATAAACACCGCGCGGCGTGTTGGAATAATTGGTTCCGGCATCTAATCCGTCGGTTGTTGTTCCGTCATCCGGGGACACTTTCCCCGTATATTCCTTTAATTTAATTGTGACCACTTTATCGCCCCAATTCCCGTTTTTTTGCGGTGTTGCGATTTTGTCGGCCACACGCGGTGCGGTCAAAACCTCAATCGCTTTCGGACGGATATAATTCAAAGCACCCAACGGCGCATTGATGTTCGGCGTTGTAATCATGCCGGGCAATGCGTTTTGAACGGCGATAATCCCTTTCTCTTTCGCGCGTTTAAAATAATCCGCATTTTGCGGATTTTCAACAGAGACACTGTTATTAATTTTGATTTTTGTCATTTTTTTACTCCTTAAATATGGCAGATTTCGCAAACTTGATTGGCTGCGGCACCCGTTTCAACGACCCATCCGGTATCAATAAACCCCTCCGGGATGTTATCCGTCACTTCAATGGCCGTTCCGGATACAGTTTCCGTGCGTGTAATGGCCAATGTTTGAATTGCCCCCGTCGTCGGATTAACAACAACATTTTGCCCTTTAACGGCCGCTGTCGTTGAAACAGCGTAACAATATCCTTTTTTCACAACACAGACTTCTTCACCATCATTGATGTTCATGCTGTTTGTAACACCGTTTAAGGCCGGTTGATATTTTTCAAAAACGACAAAGCCGGCAACGGCGGTTGCTCCTGTTTTTTGACCGACGACCTGTGTTTCCGGATCTGTTCCCGGGAAACAAAAGCCCCCGGCCACGACATCCGATTCTGCCACCATCGGCAATTTTGTCACGGGGTTTTGGCGGGAAATCAACCCCGCTTTACCCAAAGCTTGTTCAATATAAACTTGATTTTGCATCATTACCCTCCATTAAAAATTCGGTTCAACTTCTTGTGTGTTTTCGCCGGCACCGTAATTAAACGCATTATCCAGGCGAACTGTCTTTTTACACGCCTTTAACATTGCCGATAATTCAGCAACATTTTCCCTTTCGGTCGGAACACCCAAGTGATTCAGCGCTTTTACATAAATATCGCGTTCGTTCATGCCGGTAAAATTAAAATCACCGCAAACGTCTTTTGCCGCGTTGTAAGCACGCACCCTGGCTTCCTCCGTTTCTTTTTGTTTTTGCGAAACGGCATTAAAGATTTTTTGATACACAGCATCGTAATTTTCCGCTTTGCACGTGTTTTCTGATTTGACCGGTTCGGATACGTTTGCGTCTTTATCTTTTTCCTCTTGCGGCTCTTCATTATCCGCCTTTGACGTTTCAGACGGTTTATAAGCAAGTTTTTCAGCAAGTTTGGCAATTTCTCTGACTTTTTCATCTTCGCCGCCCGCAAATTCATTATCCGGTTTTCCGGAAATCGCCATGATTTCACGGATGATTTCCCGCTTATCTTCATTTTCGGTAATGGCATCCGTTCCTTTATGAGCGTCTTCTTTTGCTTCTTGCGCAAAGAATTCACCCAAGTCAATTTCTTTACCGTCAATAAGCAACTTGACTTCATTTTTTGTTTTCATTTTTTTCTCCTTGTTTAACACACGAACGGATGAACCACATCGGCCCCGCTCTACAACGGCAACATGGTTGCCCTTTAAATCGGTCGCAATGAAATCATATGCATCATCATCTGAACGCGTTAATTTGTTTTCATAACTGGCCGATAATTCTTCAATTCCCTTATTTTCAATCGTATCAATAATGCCGCCCCCAGAGAACATAAGAGGAACGCATAAAAATTCGCCCTCTACTTCGGCTTTTTCACCGGTTGTTCCCTCTTGAAAATCCTTGGCATCTTTACCGTCTTTCCCCAACCATTCATGGCCGTTGACTAGCGGTTTTAGGGCAAAACTGTCTTTTGCTTTTTCCAATTCTTCCGGCGGCAGAAAAACCTTATAGATTTTATCCGGGATGATTTTAATCCCGTCAATCTGTTCCTCCCCCAGTTCAGAACCGTAATATTCCAAGATTCCCGATTTTAAAATCGGTGATTTATCAACATACAAGTATCCGTTCTCATCAAAATGCCGATGAGAAAGGTTATTTTTAACCCTAAAAAACATTATTTTTCCTTTATAATTTCATACGTTTCTTTTGCTTTGTTCCAAACGGCGCGGTATCCTTGATAAAGAATCACACCATTTGCCCGACATCGGCAATTCGGCCGCTGTGCCGGAAGCCCCCTGTTCCCATATGTATCAATGACGGGATATCGGCTTTCTTCACCGTATTTATAAATTTTTCCGTTCAATTGTAAGTGACCGCCATCGCCTCGTGATGTCCGGCTGTCAACAACCGCCGACCACTCAAAATAATCAATACCCGCATCTTGTTGCATCAGTTCATTTAATGCTTCGGTTGCTTTAGATGTTTGATCGCGTGCAATGCGTTTGACGCGATCCTTTGTTATATGCTTTTGCGTTAAAAGGGCATTATACACATCTTTCCACCCCTGCCCGCGCGTCATACCGTCAAACACAATGTTTTCAATGTTCGTCAACGTCTGAGTGGTTGTATTGCGAATTAAGGCCACATTTCGCCGCATAAACAGTCGCATCATCTCATCATACGCTTGGTCATAATGGATTGTGACGGCCTTTAATCCCGCTTTATCTAATGCATCCCGTGCCGTTTTTTGGCCGAATCGCCTTATTTTCCTGATGAATTGAAGAACGATCTTTTCACCGTTTTTTGTCACCGTATCAAGTCCGGTTGTTTTCAGCTGCCGGATGACATATTCCACCGAAAAAACAGACGGTTTCCGGCGCGGATTATCAACATACAGGGCATTTTGAACGGGAATGGTCGTATAAACCCGTTCAATCTGCTTAAAACAAACCTCTAAAAACCTCATAAGCTCGGCATCCAAAGCCAGTCGGTAAAACACTTCCGCCGCTTTCCCCTTACCGGTTAAGTCAAGCGTTGTGTATCCGCCCCGTAAGCGCGACCGCCGTGTTCGGTTCGTTGTTTGTATGGTCATTTTGTTCTTATTAAAAAAGAGGTTGATTTATCTTTCCGTAAGTGATATAATGTAAAGTAACCTGAAAGTGGTTGTAGAATTCGGTCTGTCAACCTTAAAGTTAGACATAGTGAACAAGTCCTCTAACGCTTTCAGGTTTATTATTCCACATAATAAGCGGTTAAAACAAAATTTATTTTTTGATTATACAATCTTGGTTCAATAACCGCTTTTTTAGATTTATATTCAATCATAAATCTTCCTACACTACTTTCTTTAAGTTCCCCTTTTTCCACAATATCCGTCAGACTGCTTAAAAGTTTTCCAAGATTTTGATCCGTTTCTTTCCGCCGCTTAATAATATGCTGCAGGCCCATATCATCGTTCCCCCAAATCAGGGAAATACCCCCTATGTCTTTGCGCATAAAGGCGTCTTTAACGTATCCTTGTTTTTCTTTCATTAACAAGTCAACCGCCGCTTGTCCTTTAACACCCGTGTATTCTTTGCCTAAAATATCGGCTGTCTTTACACTGCCTTTATCGGAATGCGAGTCACCCGCCCCGCTTTCGGAAAACTTCCCGTCTTTATCACGCGGATGCTGTGACTCTTGCCATGCATTTTGGGCTTTCAATTTGGACGTCACCTCATCCGTGATATCGTCATAACCCAACAACCCGTCTACATCAGCGTCAATATCTATGTCGCCGATATTCAGATCTTTATCTTTCTTTAACCAGTTAAAGACGTCCTCTGTCTTGGCACCCATTTCAATCAGGGCTTTTGCCACTTCAACTTGACCTTTAAAAACCTCGGTGGTTTCTTTCTTGTTCAGTTCTTCCAGTGGTTTAAAGATGTAATCTTTAAACTTAACAAATTTTCCGGCATCCATCCCGGCGACAACACCATACATGACCAGTAAATTGTCTTTGATAGATGTTTGAATGCGCCGCACTTCGTCATACCAGCTTTTGCGATCCCCCTCACCGGTTGCATCCATACCTTGGGCCGATTTACCGAACAATTCCGTCATCGGAATAAAGGTTTTGGCCGCAACAATGGCGTAGAACAACTCTACATTCTCACGCAATCCGGTTAAAGAAGTGGTTAATTGCATCACATCTTCTTCCAATGCTAACGGCGTCACCATAAAGTTATCCTGGACGGTTGACATCAGTTCCAATTGCTTCCGAAAGTTTTCGGCATTTACCGCAAAATTATTCCGATCCGTTTTCATGTAAATATAACGAAACCGGTTGATTAAATTGGCCGCCCCTTGGCTGACCAGGTTTGAATTGGCAACATCCGCCTTAATCAATTGAGTTAACGGCATGCCGAAATACATGCACAACGGCTTCATCATTGTTTCGGGGGTGTTTTGTTCAAAATGCAAAAAATGGCTGTGATGACACACACCAAGCCCGACAACATACCAACTTTTGGGTTTCATATAGTCATGTTCGGCCGGATTGATCGTATTAACCTCAACCGCTTGAACATTCACCGGATCAATATGCCGGAAGCCTTTAAACCGACGCATATCCATTTTTGATAAATCCAAAGGCTCGGCCAGATTGTCTAATCCAAAGTCCAAGTAAATTAAACAACCGCCACTGACAAAAGAGCTGCGAACAGCGTTTATCAAATGTTCCGTTAAATGAAAAACATTTGCTTTTTTATCCAATGCACTCCTGTTAAAATCGCTCTCGTCTGACAGTATCTCCCCGCCTTTTGAAAACGGTGTTTTTGAAAGCAATTCAAAAACTTTATTCATCAGCGGATCTTGCGCTAATGTATAACATTCCCAATAATTGACATTTTGATAATTATAATAGGCCAACTGGGCGGTTCCATACCCACTGTTGACGGATTGCAAAGGGCTGACCCATTGGTTTTCAAGGCGCACTTTATGGGCATTATACATCTTAATGCCATATGCGGCCCCTAAATCTTTGGCCCCACCTGTTAGGCGCAATTGTGCCAAGGTAATCGGCTCTTTTACTGACAGGTCTTTTTTATCCCGCTTAAAAAAATCCGGATTAACCAACCATCTAAAAGGGCTCTTTTCCTGCCTTTTTTTAAAAAAATTTGAAAAATTCATCACCGCAAAAATATCCTTCTTGCTCTGTCCCAATCGGGGCTTAAATTCCGTCGGGCCACTTTAAGCCCGTAAATTAAACAATCTACCAAATCATCGTGTTCATCCTGCTTACCACCGGTGAAAGCCTCTGTTTGTTTTATAAACTCAGGTATCCACGACGCACTTTCAGGTATGTATACATATCCGCTTTCCAAATCGGCCGATATTTCCAGAAATCTTGTATACTTGTCCGCAACCTGCTCTTTGGATAGGATTTTGTTGTAAAAGGTCGGCTGTAATTCTTTGATCGGAAGCCCCTCTTCCCGTAACTGTTGGATCAGGGAAATCCCGGATCCTTTATTTTCAATATAAACGGATCCAATCGTATTACACACACCGTATTTTGAAACGCAGTCGTGGTAAAATGCCGTTAAGTCATTCCTTAAAGCCGGAAAGTTGACTTTTTTACAATAGGCCTCCAGCAAATACCGCTCTTTTCCCTTTATCCCAAACAGCACAAAAGCCGAATTATCGGCCGATTTCTTTTCCGAAAACGCCGTATCGGCAACAATGAACAAAATATCAAACTTATCCGGGGCAGATAAATAACGCCGGAAATGCTCTGTTTTTATCAGGTTGCCGCCTTGAATAATCGGGTTTTGCTGATAAAGCGCCTGAAAATTCGTATTCCCCAATGCCTTTTCCTGCTCACGCAAAAAGTGAATGTCACGAAATTCAGGGAACAACGCGTTGCCGTTACTATCTATGGCCGGATGACGACTGGAAATAACCTTATCCCGATAAAATGAATCCGCCTTTAGCATGCCGATTAAATCATCTGTATGCCAGCGTGAATGCAGGACCAAAACCATTGTGTCGTTCTGCCGCCGCGACATAATATCCCCCCGAAACCTGTTTTCAACCTTTGCCCGAATGGTCGGGGAAAGCGCATCCTCCGCGTTGCGGTAGGGGTCATCAATGATGGATATGTTGGACGGATACCCGGTGTTTCCCTCCCCCATCAAACGATAGTCAATCTGCCCGCCCCCTTTAAACCAAACAGATTCAGAGGTAAACCGTTTTATAACATTGCCAAACACCGCTTGATAACGGTCACTTTTCAATATTCCCAAAACCTCGGATTGTGTTTTTTCTCTTAAATCGTCTGAAGACGTATAAAAGTTAAATTTTAAGCCTCCATGCAATCCTATCAGCCAGGAAGTAAATATCCGCAGCTTTGTTGACTTACCATGCTGCACCGGTTCTTCACTTGTCGCTATGGGGCGTTCCCCTTTTAAAAACCTGAAATAAAGCTCATACTGGAAAAAATCACAAAGCTCTTCTTCCCATTTGCCTGTTTTAAATCCATCGGCGCCGCGCAGGTCTTCGTTAATGTAAAGATAGAAACTGTAAAAATCTGTTTGCAGATCCTTACGTTCGCTTTCTTTCATCTCTTCTCCGCTCCATGATTGATAAAAGCTCTTGACTGGATACAATCGGAATGTTGATATCATTCCCCTCACTGTTCGTTGCGGCTACTTTATCTACATATAACCCGGCCAGCTTTCCTTTTAATTCTTCTGCTTTTATTGCACCATTGATGTTACCGGTATCCAAGGCGGCCTTTTGAAGCTTAACAAGTTCGTCAAAGCTCTCTACCCCCGTATATCCCAGTTTCCGAAGACGGGCACGCTCTCTACGGACTTGAACCGATTTTAACCCGCCTTTACGCCCAAGCTCTCGTGCTTCTTTCCCGCTTTTGACCGGGATCAAATTTTGTTCGTTTGCCATTGTTCATACCTTTAAAAAAACGCTGCGTTTATAAACACAAATGGAAAAGCATACTTCGTGCCGATTATATCAAAATTATAGCGTTTTTTTGGGTAAAATGTCCAAAACAAAAATGTCCAAAAATGTCCAAAAGTGTCCAAAAATGTCCAAATTGAAACATTTTATATCTTTTTCAAAATTTCATCCAGGCCACGCTCAAAATAATTGCGCAAGGTTTGCCGGCAAACACATCGGGACGCATACTGCCGACTGACTAATTCCCGGGCAATTCGTTTCCACCCCATACCGGAGCACCGCATGTTCACAGCGGCCTGTTGCTCGCCATGAATCAGACGAAGCCAACTTTCCACCGCTTCCACATGTGCGATTTCTTCCGACCGAACACTCATACCAAAACCGCTTTCAACATCTTCCATGATATCTTCTAAACTGCGCTCGTTATCCGGAATAATAACATATTTCCCCAATAAACATTCCACCCGTTTGGGGCCGACACGCGGCATCCGCCGATAAATGCTGAATGCTTGACGGATCGCTTCCTCTAACTCCCGACGATTACTTGGTTTGTTCATATTAAACTGCCTTTCTTTTGTAAATATTCGGAAATGCCATATAAACCGTGTCTTTTATCGGTTCAAACCCGCCCTTTTTAACACCATACAGATCGTAAATCGTTCGGCTTGCCTGATCTTGTTCTACTCCGTGATTCAGCAAATACACATAACACTTGTCCGCTTCTTCGTCGGACGTAATCTGTTGTTCTGCTTGCATATTATCCAATTCACTCAAAACATGCGATATCGTCGGGAATGTGCGCACTTTTCCGAACTTAACCACCTTGTATGCCGCTGTTTTTACCTGTTCCACCGTATAGGGCTTTAATGCCTCACTCCAGCGCCGGATAATCTCATCCCGATCCTGTCCCTCTTTGGGCTTCGTTTCCCAATTCGGCATACCGTAAATATCCGAAAAAATTCCAAAAACTGCTTCAAACTGCATATTCATCGCTAAATCCTCCCCTCTAACCATGCTCTGCGCATTTCATCCGTAATTGGCTGGGCAAAGGCAACACCTCTACCCGAAAAAACTCTTTCCACAGGCTTTCGCACGTCCTCCCTTTCCCATGTTCGCACTGCCGATCGCCAATCTTTCATCGGGCTTTTACCCACTTTCCACCCCTTGGCTTCGTAAAAATCCCAAAATTTCCCGGCATCAACGTTGTTTTGTCGTTCACGGCAATATGCTTCAACCTCATCAACCGTTGGTTTTTTGAATTTTTTTTCGGGTGGGGGAACACACACATCCGAACAACGTGAGGATGTGTATATGGGGGTATTATTTTTATTATTTTTATTTTCTTCTTGGGGGATTGTTAAGGGGGCATTCTTCTTTTCTTTTGTTTCTTTTTGCTCGTTTTCAAGTTTTTCAAGTTCATCTTGATTTTTTTTCAAGTTTTCAAGTTTTTCAAGTTGCATCTTGAAATCTTGATTTTTTTCAAGTTCATCTTGAAAACTTGATTTCTTTTTGCGACCGCATCCACAACGGCTGCCTCCCCAAGTAAGACTTTCAGCACCAGTATTTCCCACAGGATTAACAGCGTGCACCAATGCGGCAATAATCGGATCTTCAGGCTCAACACCTTTAAAAACATAATCCGTCAAGGCATCGTAAAATTTCAATCGCAAATCGTCCGGTAATTTATCGGCAGCTTCTTTGAAATTTGAAAAAAATGTAAATCTGTCTGTCATTTCTTCACCCTCAGTGGTGGTCGGACACTGAGGAAGCCCGGCCATAATCTTTGAACGCCCTCCTCAAAGGCGTGGGGTGACGTTTCACTGACGGGAGGGAGAACCCGCGCCACCCCATACACTCCCTTATTGCGCAATACCTAACTTGGCCGCCAACACTGCCAACGGCCGATACACCGCTGCCTTTTTCATCTTACGGGAATCAAGCGCCGCCGCTGAAACCGTGTTAAACGCCCGAACAACCATCGGATCCGCAGCACCGATACCGCCAACGTCATGTTCATCCGGTGTTTCGGTATTCTCCGCCCGAATCTGGGATGTCGCTTTCCGGCATACCGGTTTTCCGGCGGCATCGCAAACCTCAACCTCGGCTCCCATCATTTCAAAAATATGCAGCAATGCGGCCAACTCACACGCCTCTTTCAATTCATCTTTCTTCTTTTTCTTGAAAATCATCTTTTTCCCTTTCCCAATTTGTGACTGTGTTTATAAATTCATCCAATGAACGACAACACGCCCACCGATGCCCTGCCGCAATTAAAAAATCACGGTAGTCCTTTTGCGCCGGCGACAATTTTCCGTCCGCCGACTTCATTTCTATAAAACCAATACGTCCCCTCGGCAAAAATACGATTAAATCCGGGAACCCCGCCCGAACCCCCATGCGTTTAAACTTGACGCCCTCACGAATATCTCGCGCCCCACCATTGGGGGAATGATGCACCTTTAACCGCCCCTGAACACCAGGATGCGTCCGTTCAAACCACGCCACACACGCCCGTTGAATCACATCCTCTGATCGGCTGTCTACAAACCGCTCAAAGGTGTCCTCCGACAAACGCATTTTCTTGATAATCACGGGGTTAAAGCGAATCATTCCCGCGTTTCCTTGATGGTTGAAAAATTATCCATAAAACCCAAAACTCGCTTCTTTATTTTCTCACCAAATTCACGCCCACGTTTCAGGTCATAAAAAAAACGACCATCATTGTTTGATTTAAGACCGAAAGTCGTTTCAGAAATATTGTTTTTTTTAATAAAATCAAAACATTTATTATAAAATTCATCATTTGTGCAAATTGGCATTTTTATCCTCTTTTGTTGTTCTTTATGGTTTAAATACAATCAAAATGATAAAAAGTCAAGTTATTTTTACAATTTTTAAAAATATATAACAACATTTTTTTTCTTTACTTAATTGTCTTTTTACAATATAATATCAAAAAAAGGAGGTTTCATGACAACACCTGACGATATAAGACAACACGTAAATAACCTTTTGCTTCAAAAGGGAATCAGTCTTAATTCTGCCTCTTTAATGGTGGGAAAAGACCAAACTTATCTGTTTCAATATGTTCACAGAAAAACGCCCAAGCGATTAAAAGAAGATGTGCGTCAAAAACTGGCAGAAATCTTAAATGTTTCAGAACAAGAACTGACCGACTTAACATTAAACGAGAAACCGATCGGACCCCTTGTCAAAATAGATGTTTTAGATGCGGTTGCTTGTTGCGGTAACGGTATTGAAAATTTTTCGGAAAACGTGATTGGACAACACATGATGACGCTTCCGGCTTTACGCGAATTTACGTCATCCGCCCCGGAAAACATAAAAATTATCAAAGCAATCGGCGATTCAATGATCCCAACCATCAATTCGGGGGACTTGGTCTGGATTGATGTATCCGAAAAAACGCCCTCCAGTGACGGATTATATTTGCTGTGCATTGGGCGCGATCTGATGATTAAACGTATACAAATCAATCCGTTTAATAACTCCGCTACTGTCAAGTCTGACAACCCGCGTTACGCCGTTTTTGAAAAAGAAAACTTTGCCGACATTCAAGTCATGGGAAAAGTCATTTACCACATCCAACGGGTGGGGTGATGCATAACAAACTAAAAGACTTTTTAAAACAAAATAACATCAAACAAATTCAGGTCGCTCATAACTTGGGTATGAAACAGGCAACAGTTAATCATTATTTAAATGGGCGTCGCCACATCACAACGGCATTCCTAAACAGGTTTTGTGCCGCTTTTAATATTGAACCGAATACGTTTTTTTCAAATAAACCTCTGAAAAACCCTGATTCTTCAAAACTTGAAGTTCAAAAGCAACTTTGTTTGATAGAAAAACAACTTAATCGTGTCACCCAAGAACTGCTTGAAATCCAAAAAAATATGTGTAATCTTTCCGTCGCCATCAGCAGCTATCGTAAAGAGTAACCCCAAAAAAAACGCACGTTTTTCATTGATTATGAACAAAAAATGTGCTATAATATGATTGTTTAAAGGAGATCATATGTATTCTGCCGACAAAGTTTTGCAAATAATCACTTATCTGTTATCGCTTAATAACGGACGAATGGATTTATTGAAGCTGATGAAAGAACTTTATTTAATTGACCGCAGATCAATTGAAGAACGCGATTCTTCCCTATCCGGCGATGTATTTTGCAGTATGCCTCATGGTCCGGTTTTAAGCCAAACACTCAACATGTTGACAATGCTCCCTGATTATCCGTCTTGGTTTGAGTATTTAGATTCATCCCGAAAAATGTATTATCCTGACATTGTTTTAAAAAAACAACTCCCGGAGCTGGACCGCCTAAGCGAAAAAGATAAATCCTACATTCGTGAAATTTCTGATAAATTTAAAGATTATACCGAATTTCAGATAGAGGATTACACGCATAAACTGCCCGAATGGGTGGATCCCAACGGCAGCAGCCGCAAAATCCGCTTTCAAGATGTCATGCGCGCTCTTCAAAAAAGTGATACGGAAATCTTGGCCGCAAAAAAAGAATATGATGCCTTAAACGAGCTATGTCATGCGGGTTAATTATAAGGGATACTGCCTGTGGGCGGATGATATTCCCGATCCGTTGGCACCGCATTATATTGTAGTCACATCTGACTCAAACCCGGAAGGTTTAATGCTGGTCTGTGTTATTTCCTCCATAAAATACAAACCTGACGGAACACCCAAATATCATGACACAGCTTGCCTGATCCACCCGGGGGAAATTACGGACGAATCCGGGCGTTCTATTATTACAAAACCCTCTTTTGTTCGGTATCAATATGCCTGTGAAATGGAATCAAACGATATTTTGTTAAAACAACTGTCTGGAAAATATAAATATAAATGTAAAATATCAGATGCCCTTTTAAAACGTATTCAGGACGGTGCAAAAATATCTCTTGAACTGGAACCCCGGTTTAAAAAATACTTTGATTATTTTTAAGCCTTTTTTGTTCATTCTATATTCCGAATATCAAGATTCTTTTATTTTCTAACGACACTTGCTGTTAATTTAACACCAAAGTGCCGCATCACATTCATGACTGTCCCCAATTCCGGATTCCCATTACCGGAAAGTGATTTATAAAGGCTTGTTCGGCTCATACCCGTTTCTTTAGCCAATCGGCTCATCCCTTTGGCTTTAGCAATATCCCCTATCGCTGCCGCCAATAAGGCCGGATCATTTTCTTCCAACACAGCCGACAAATATTCAGCTATATCATACTCATCTTTCAAAAATTCGGAGGCATCAAATTCCGAAACAACAATCTTCTTTTTTGTCATATCACACCTCTTCTTTCATTTTTCTTGCTCTTTTAATGTCTTTTGCCTGTGTTGACTTATTTCCGCCGCATAATAATAAAATCCAAGTCACACCTTTTTTCATAAAATACAACCGATATCCGGGTCCGTAAAAAATTCTTATTTCATAAAGGCCTGCCTCTATTGCTTTAAAATCACCCCAGTTACCTAAAGTAATCCGCCTGATTCGGGCAATAATAACGGCACGCGCCTTATCATCGTCCAAATCCGCCAACCATTCGGCAAAAACACTTGTCTGTTGCACTCTTATCATAAGCTTAATTGTATCTTATAAAAGACAACCTGTCAAGCGTTTTTTAAACTCCCTACCTAATTAGGGCATTTTCGCCATAATTAAATGGAGTGTAACCGACACCTTTTAAAAAAAAATCAAAAAATTTCCCCTTATTTTTCATTGTATTGTAAAAAAATAATGTAAAAAAGTGTTTTTTATTGATTTTTATTGTTGACAATTGTCTTTGTTTATTGTATATTATCAATATAACACAACGCCGCTTGTATGGGTGCGAACATTCTATATCCCACGCGGACAGGGTAGCCCTCCTTTATCAGGGTATCTGGCAGAAAAGCCCGCGAAAAAACACAGAAAAACAGAGTTAGACGACTGGGAGGTCACATGACAAACGAAGAAAAAGCACGCCAATATGACGCCTTTGTTGCCGCTATCCGGCGCAAAGCGGACGAAATCGTCGCCGATGCTGTCTATGATCGGCTTTACGATGAAGCTGCCCCCACTCCGATGCAGGCGCTGGATAACTGGTTGGACGGATTGGACAACCTGTTTGCCGGTCGGCAATACGGCGCCGAGGCCGCATACGACATGATTGAAGCCATTGTTGCCGAAAATTATCCTGGCATCTATCACACCAAAAACGTCGCTTGAAAGAGGCAATGGAAGATAAAAAATGACTTTATCTATCGCATTTACAGAATTTTTTCACAAAAACTTGTTGACAATAAGCACCAAATGTGATTATAATGGGGGTAAGGCTAAACACCTTATTACAAGCGGACTGTCCGCCCCGAAAGATTTGCGGTTATTTTTGTATCCGATGAATGTCGGGGGTGCAGAGAATAAAAGAGGATTCGTCCGAATAATCTCGCTCGTCTTGTATCGAGTGTTTAGCCCCCGGCGCCTGACCGGTTCAGGCCTTCTAAACAAAGGATACAAGAAAATGCAAGAATTAGTCAGCATTATCAATAATCAAATAAAAACAACATCAAATATCATTGCGTCAACATTTGGCAAAGCGCATAAGGATGTTTTGCGCCGTATTGAATCGTTGGAAATCCCTGATGATTGGCATCAGCGCAATTTTACGCCCATGCTTAAAACCGTTGATATTGGCGGCGGAGCAACTCGCCACGACAAAGCTTATGAAATCACCCGTGACGGATTTACGTTGCTTGCCATGGGCTTCACCGGCAAAAAGGCAATGGAATTTAAAATCAAATACATTGATGCCTTTAATAAAATGGAAGCGGCTTTAAAGGGACAAAACGACCTTGGCCTTGTTCCCGTGTCCTCTTACACGCGCCGACTCCCGTCCGGCCCACGGGAAATTAAGTTGTCCGACAAAGCCCGCTCCGAAATCGGCGGGATTGTCAAGGCATGCATCGGTTCGGCCTTAAAAGACATCACCGTAACACAAACGGTTGACCCCATCGGATACAACATCCCCGAATCGTTAAAGCAACCCGATGTCGTGCCGGCCGAGGTGGAAAAGGAGCTGTGGCGCTTGACCGAACAGTTGCATTACGGACTTCAAAAGCAACAACCGAAAGCGCAAAACACATCGGTGTTGAATTTGTTTTACCTGCTCCGGGCACTTAAAACGGTTTTAACCCGGTATCGCACCGTGCAAAACGAAACCTTGTTTGCTGTTGACATGATGAAAGGGGATAAAAACTATGAGAAGGACGAGGCTTTAGAACGTATATACATCTTAAACGCCCTGACAAACGGCGCGTTACGGGTGTGCTGACAACAACCCCGGACTGAACATCCGGCATAAAATGAAAGGACTATCATGAACTTGTCAAAATCATATCTTTTGGAGCGCTTTGCCGGGAATGAGGCCATCTTAAATCGCCTTGACAAAATCACCGGCGACACGGTGTGTGTCAAACTCATGACACCGGAAGCGGCCAAAACAGACGAACAAAACCGCCTGTTTCATGCGCTGTTAAATGTGTTTTGGGATTCGGGGTGTTCGTCATTTATGGACATGGACGACATGCGGCTTTATTACAAGCGCACTGCCGGCCTGATCCATAAAAACAAATACGGCTTTTTGGTGGAATCCTCTTGGGGAACGGCTAAAAAAGAGCAAGCCGGCCGGGCGATTGATGCCCTGCTACACGACATGGACTTGTCCGGCGTTATCGGATCATCCATGGGAAAAAAGTATCAAGACATCTTAACCCATATCAGAAAGGAAACCATATGACAAATAAAGATTTTTTTGAAGAAATCCTGGCCGGATTGGTTATTATAACATTAGTGTTATCCCTTATCTTTATGGTGACCATATCCGCCGCCATAGATCCCGCGATTGGAGGATAAGATGAGCAAAGACACCCTTATTCGCAAACTGGATCAACCCCTTTCCCCGTCACGGGTTAAGTTTCGGGAAAAAAGCAAGACGCAACTGTCCTATTTATCCGGAGCAGATGTGGAACGGGCGGCAAATACCATTTTCAAACACGCTTGGTCCAGTGAAACCACCCAACTTGTCAAACTTTACGAGCGTGCCTATTCCAAAACTAAAACAAACGGGACAACCGTTGATATGGTTGAGGTTGCCTATATGGCCAAGGTCCGCGTTTTAGTGGACATCAATGGTGTTTCGGTTGTCCGGGAGGGATGCGGCGCCGGCAACGGTCAATCATCGGCCCTGAACCCGTTTGACGCCCACGAGCTGGCCATTAAAGAAGCCGAAACGGACGCCCGTAAACGCGCCCTTAAAACCTTTGGTGACCAATTCGGCTTATCACTTTATGAAAAAGAGATCAATCTGGCGCATGAATACGCCGATGCGCAAAAGTTTGATATTGATTATGTTGATTTGACGCGTAAAATCGCCACAGAAACAAGTGATGCTGAATTGCGTAACCTGTATCGTGATTATGACGGACCGTTTAAGGAAGAGGTTTTGGCGCACATTATGGTTCGGCGGAAAGAGCTATACCGGCAAACCGGAGGCAACAAATGATTATTCACACAATGCCGCAGCGCAGCCCGGAATGGTATGCCGTTCGGTTTGGGAAAATCACCGGCTCAACCTTTTATCAATTCATGGGAACGGGCAAAACGGTTGAAGACCGCATTTTTGAAAAAGCGGCCGAACATTTAACGCATCAAGCCGCGGTTGACAGTTTTGAATCAATAGACACGGAACGGGGCAAAACCCTGGAAGATGAGGCCGCCTTTTTATATTCGGTTATGACAGGGCGTGACGTTAAGCAGGTCGGCTTTATTGAGTATAATGCTTATGCGGGATGTTCTCCAGACGGCCTTGTCGCCGATGACGGCATGATTGAAACCAAATGCCCCCGGCAAGCCGGCCATTTAAAAACCGTTATCAACGGCTTTATCAAACCGGAATATCGTTGGCAAATGCAATACAACTTGTTCATCGCAGACCGGAAATGGTGCGACTTTGTGAGTTACTGCAAGCCGTTCGGCAAGCCTCACATCATTCGGGTGGACCGCGATCCGGCATGCTCGGCCCGTATTGCCGAAAAACTGGAAGAATTAAGCGGCCGGATTCAAGAAATTATCAACATGTATAACGAAAGGAGAAAAAAACTTGTTGACAACATCAAATCATGTATGGTATATTGAAGTCCTAAACATCAACGGCGGTATTCGCCCCTGTCAGTCTGGCGACTTTTTTATGCCCAGTTTATGGGGGATGAGAACCGAAAATATATTGAATATCGGTCAGCGTCCGTTGACGTTTAGTGAGTCCCCCACCTCTCATTGTAAAAGGTGGCTTCTAAAAATCAACGGAGTTACCATGCATAAAGCATTAACTATATTTAATTATCAAAACAATCAAATCCGCACCAAGTTAATTAACAACGAACCTTATTTTTGTGGTTTGGATGTTTGCAAAATCTTGGGCATTAAAAACAACCGAGATACTATTACCAGATTACACGATGGCGTCGTTATTGCCGACACCACCGATTCTTTAGGCAGGCAACAAAGCGTTTCGTATATTAACGAGCCAAATCTTTATAAAGTAGCCTTTCAATCGCGTAAACCAACGGCTGAACCATTTGTCAATTGGGTATGCAAAGAAGTCCTACCAAGTATCCGCAAGACGGGAGCCTATGTCACACCGGCGCAACAGGAGCTGGGCCTTGTTCCGGTGTCTTCTTACACCCGCCGTCTCCCCTCCGGCCCGAGAGAAATAAAACTCTCCGACAAAGCCCGGTCGGAAATCGGCGGGATTGTCAAGGCGTGCATCGGTTCGGCCTTAAAAGACATCACCGTAACACAAACGGTTGACCCCATCGGATACAACATCCCCGAATCGTTAAAGCAACCCGATGTCGTGCCGGCCGAGGTGGAAAAGGAGCTGTGGCGCTTGACCGAACAGTTGCATTACGGACTTCAAAAGCAACAACCGAAAGCGCAAAACACATCGGTGTTGAATTTGTTTTACCTGCTCCGGGCACTTAAAACGGTTTTAACCCGGTATCGCACCGTGCAAAACGAAACCTTGTTTGCTGTTGACATGATGAAAGGGGATAAAAACTATGAGAAGGACGAGGCTTTAGAACGTATATACATCTTAAACGCCCTGACAAACGGCGCGTTACGGGTGTGCTGACAACACCGCCGGACTGAACATCCGGCACAAAAGAAAGGGAATAAAAATGTATCAAGTTATTGTTAGCGGTCACATCGCTAAAGAATATCCCGACAAATTCCGGGCATATGTCTGGTGCCACATGCACGGTCATATTGCGACCGGACAAGGATATTATTGGTTAGTTGGAGCAAAAATAAAGGAGGAGGAGTCAAGATGACTGACTTTTTAATCACATTGTCTGAGATTGCACAGACATTACGATATGAAGGGGATAAGGCCGAATTACACGCCCGCAAATGGCTTTATAAACACGGCCTAAAACAATTTGCCACAGGTAAGTATGTAAGGAAGCAAGTAGAAAATATATTGGAAGCAAAGGGTAAAAAATGCTACATTACAGACAGCGCGGTAAAACATGGCACGTCCGAGGCAGTATTCGCGTGGGAAAACGCACCATCAAAATCCCCGAAAGATCTACTGGGTTTATTAAACTTAAAGATGCAAGAGAGTATGGAAGCAAACTTGAAACGGATATAAGAGAAAACACCCTCTATCCTGAACAGGATAAAAGCCAAAAGACAACCTTTGACGATTGTCTGTGCATACACCTGAATAAAAAAAGATTAAAACCTGCTGAAATCCAAAAGATAAAAATCCTTTTACCGAACTTTCAAGGTGTGTGTGTATCCGAAATAAAGGATGCATGGAATAGATTTTTGGCTAAAAAAAAGCACCTTGCACCAGCTACAATCAACCGTTATGCAAACACAATTAAAAGTATAATTAAGAGTGGCGGTGAAGAAATAAACATAAAAGCCCCCCAAATTCAACATTTATCTGTCAAAAATCAGGTGGTTTTCCTTTTACCGGAGCAGATCAGACCCCTTTTAATCGGTTGTTATTCGGTTCACGCAAAGCCTATCTTTACCGTTTATGCCTATCAAGGATTACGCGAACAAGAAAATTTACAGTTGAAATGGGAGGATGTAGATTTAAAACGAGCTGTTCTGTTTATCCGAACATCTAAAAACGGGGAGTCGCGACAAATCCCTATGCACAAAAATGTGTGGTGGATTTTGACAAGACACTGGATAAGATCGGGAAAACCCATCACCGGGAATGTGTGGCTGAATAGTAAGGGGCAACCCTACAAAGACACCCGGCACACGGGATGTGGCGGCAGCCCCGTCAGAAAAGCGCACACGCTTGCGCTTAAAAGATTAAAAGAGCAGCACGGTATAGAAATCAAAATGCGTGTCCACGACTGGCGACACGATTGGGCGTCCCGCATGGTTATGGCTGGCGTAGATTTATTGACCGTTCAAAAGCTAGGTGGGTGGAAATCGCTTGATATGGTTAAACGTTACGCCACATTTTCTGCGCGCCACGAGATTGATGCTATCAATAAAATTTAATTGGGCAAAATTTGGGCAAATCAAAAATTTAATCTTAAGAAACATAGTAAAACAGGGCATTCTAAAAGATAGTTAAATAACCTTCACACGGTAGGGGCCGCAGGTTCGAACAAGCCGCAAGGCCGGCGGGAGACGGCCGGTTTTAATGCATTAAAATGCGGCGCGTTAATGTCCCGCAACGCGGGACAGCCCTTTAGGGTGAGCATTATATAATGCGAATAATCCCTGCCACACCCACCAATAAAAAAAGGCCGGTTTATCCGGCTTTTTTTATTGGTCTTGGATGTGCCGGATTGAACCTGCGGACAAAGCAGGTTCGAACAAGCCGCAAGGCCGGCGGGAGACGGCCGGTTTTAATGCATTAAAATGCGGCGCGTTAATGTCCCGCAACGCGGGACAGCCCTTTAGGGTGAGCATTATATAATGCGAATAATCCCTGCCACACCCACCAATAAAAAAAGGCCGGTTTATCCGGCTTTTTTTATTGGTCTTGGATGTGCCGGATTGAACCTGGCGGAAATGTTATCCCCGCCCGCAACACCCCTCCGGCCGTCATGCTTGCGAATGCGAGGATCCAGCAGCACTGATACCGCTTTTCTTACCCCTTAACGCCCCACCAAAATAAGGACTCTTTGCCCTGGATACCCGATCGGAGTCGGGCATGACGACGGTGGGGTGTCATGGACGGTGAAAGAACCCACCGCCCGCAACACCCCTCCGGCGGTCATCCTTGCGAAAGCGAGGATCCAGCAACACTGATACCGCTTTTTGGAAACGCGAGACATCCCCGCCCGTGAAAAAACCCACCACCTGCGACACCCCTTATGTCGTCATGCTTGCGAAAGCGGGAATCCAGGAAACATGAATTCCGCTTTTCTTACCCCTCAACACCCCGCCAAAATAAGGAATCATTGCCCTGGATACCCGCATCCGCGGGTATGACGTGAGGGGGGAAAGGATGCCCGATCGGAGTCGGGCATGACAAGGGGGAAAATGTCACCCTTGCACAGACGAGAATTCAAAGAAAAATGCCCCCGCAGCAATAATCATACCGTATATTCGTATTGTCATATTTTCTTTTCCCATAAAAAAGTCCCAATCGCCAATTCATAAAAACCTGTTGACAGATAAGCATAAACGTATTATTATTTACATAATGAACATAATGTAAACAAAAAGAGGTGTTAAAATGACTCAAATCATTGCTATGAGAGAAGCGCGTCAGAATCTATCCGAACTTGTCAATCGTGTCGCTTATGGCAACGAACGAATTTCTTTGACACGTAAAAATAAACCGGTTGCCGTATTGGTATCTTTGGATGATGCCAAAATATTGGAAGCGTTGGAAAATAAGGCTGATTTAAAAGATTTAGAAGCAATGATAAAAGAGGAGTTGGGTGAAACTGTCTCTTGGGAAGAAGCACGGCGTGAATTAGGTTTATAAAATGTATCGCATCATTGTTAAAAAGTCAGTTATTAAAGAAATTAAAAATTTTCCTCTTCATATTAAAAAACAGATTGATCATACTATTCAATCTTTGGCAAAAGAACCTATTCCTGCCGGCGTCAAAAAAATAAAAGGATTGTCCCGTGATTTTATTAAACACATAGGGAGTGACTCTGTTTATCGTGTTCGTGTTGCAGAGTATCGGATTATTTATATTGTGTTTGAACAGGATATTTTAATTTGTATCGTTAAAATCGGTCTTAGAAAAGACGTTTATCGTTTTATTAAATAAATCCCTTAAAGTGTTGTGAAACACATGTCTATAGTGGGGTGTCATGGACGGTGAAAGAACCCACCACCCGCGACACGCCTCCGGCGGTCATCCTTGTCCCCTCCCCGACCGTCATCCTTGTCTCCCCCTCCCCGTCATGCTTGCGAAAGCGAGGATCCAGGAAACATGAATACCGCTTTTTGGAAACGCGAGACATCCCCGCCCGTGAAAAAACCCACTGCCCTTGACGCCTCCCCGGCGGTCATCCTTGCGCAGGCGAGGATCCAGCAGCACTGATACCGCTTTTCCTACCCCTTAACACCCCGCCAAAATAAGGACTCTTTGCCCTGGATACCCGCATCCGCGGGTATGACGTGAGGGGGGAAAGGATGCCCGATCGGAGTCGGGCATGACATGGGGAGAAAATGTCATCCTTGCGAAAGCGAGGATCCAGCAGCACTGATACCGCTTTTTGGAAACGCGAGACATCCCCGCCCGTGAAAAAACCCACCACCCGCGACACCACCCCGGCGGTCATCCTTGCGAAAGCGAGGATCCAGCAGCATGAATGCCGCTTTTAGAGACCTTTGACATCCCGCCAAAAATAAGGATTCTTTGTCCTGGATCCTCGGGCCAAGCCCAAGGATGACATGGAATGGGTTGTCCGCTATCGCGGAAAACGGACTCTTTGCCCTGGATGCCCGATCGGAGTCGGGCATGACGGAAGGGGAAAAGGATGCCCGCCTGCACGAGTATAACGAGAGGGGGGAAGAAAGAGTCTTTAATTGATCCGGCACAATCCATGAAGACTTGAAGCTTTACTAAATCTCGATATCCTGCCCAAATACCATTCAACGGTATAAGAAGAACTTGAAAGATGCAGATCACTCAACCAATAATAATTCATTGTTCCAAAGGCGGTTTTAAAGGCCGTCAGATTGGCTGATTTGGTCTTATTAGCATCTTTATCTCCACGGGCGGCATTACAATACCCCGTTGTGCTTGCCCCGACAAAGTCATATCCGCATTTAAAATCGGATACCGTTGCCATACGTCCGCCCAACGATTGACAATAATTTTCCGCAGTCCAGCGATTCATCTGTTTTGTTGATCTGACATACGTGCCAACCCCAACAACTCTTTTTTTAACACCGGCATCCGTTTTACAGGTTCCATAAACCGGCGCTTCGTTACTGGAACCGTTGTTTTGCGCTGAATCTAACTCACAATATTGTCCGGGAGAACACTGGGCATTGCTGATACATTGCGGCTTTTCACATTTGCCTTTCCCAACATGATATACAGTGCCGATAGGGCATCCCGGTGCGCATTGATTGGTATCCGGCACCACACGCCGCCCGCAGGCTCGGCACATTTCATATTCATTGGAATAACGAAGCGGATAACTTTTTTCGGTATCACACGGAACACTGCGTGTATTATAAGACCTGAAACACGAGCCTGTTTCACAAATACCACGGCAATGCCCATTAACAATTTCCCGATTGGGGCAATCCAAACACAACTCTTTTTCAATATCTAAAGATACGGTTTTATCCTCTATTTCATCGCATGAGAAACAAGATCCATATGAGGCAAACTGACTCCCTTTCACACACGAGGAGGCATAACTGCAATAACTGCGGGTATCAACATGCCGTCCCGGGCAAGCCTCACAACGGCTTTTCTCTTCATCATCGTTGACAGGATACCCCTTTGTATCCGTGCAGCTGTAACACTTGCCGTTATAAACAAAGTTGGTTCCTTCCTGATAGCATTTCTTCATACAATACCCGTCCACAATTTCACGATCAGGACACGATAAACAGATTTCCTTTTCATCATCCGATGACACCCAATAACTTTCTTCTGTTGTGCAAGAATAGCATTTTCCGTTGGAAACAAAGTTGCTTCCTTTCTTATAACATTTTTTCATGCAATATCCGTCCACAATTTCACGATCAGGACACGATAAACAGGTTTCTTTTTCATCTTCCGATGTCACCCGATAACTTTTTTCTGTTGTGCAAGAATAGCATGTTCCGTCATAAACAAAGTTGGTTCCTTTCTTATAACATTTTTTCATACAATATCCGCCCACAATTTCACGGGCAGGACACGATAAACAGGTTTCTTTTTCATCATCCGATGACACCTGATAACTTGTTCCTGTTGTGCAAGAATAGCATTTCCCGTTGGAAACAAAGTTGGTGCCTTTCTTATAACATTTTTTCATGCAATATCTGTCCACAACTTCACGGTTGGAACAAGAAGTGCACGTTGCTTTTTCTTTATCAGAGTTCACCCCATAACTGATCGGCGTATTGCACGGATAACAAACGCCATTAGAAACAAAATTACTTCCCGTTTCATAACAATCCTGCATGCAATAACTGCCATAGGCAGTATACCCTGCACATGTTTCACAGGTAGCTCTTTCTGCATCAGAGGACAAACCACCATATGATTTTCCATCCGTTGGACAATCATAACATTGCCCATAGCGCACAAAATTTATGCCGGCAACATAGCAATCTTTCATGCAATAATTGCCGTAAACTTGTCGGCCAGTGCACGCTAAACAAGAGTCAACCTGTTCCTTTTGACTCGGATCAAGCCAAAATCCCCCCTCTGCTGAACAAGGAATGCACCGACCCCCGGCAAAAAATTCGTTAGAATCACAATCTGCCGCCTTACTAGCCGTTTCATAAACACCTGTTGTATAATAATAGTCTGTTGTATAATAGTCTGTTGCATAATACTCTGAAAACGGATTTTCTTCGTTTTCAAGCAACAAATCAGCGTTGTAAATTAAAATCATGGCCGGGGCAACATCTTCTTCGCCACACAGGTCATAGTTATCAGATAAAGGATCATACGCCTTATTGCCAACATACATTTCACGCGCAACGGTATAATTTTTTAATAACCCGCGACATGTCGCATTGGCAACGTTTTCAAGTTCAACTTCAAAATAACGGGCATCCCATGATGAAAAGGCCGCCACATCGTATCCCAACATTGTTTTATCCCCAAACTCACCGGAACTTAATTGAACCCCCGGTTCTATGGTATCAGATGTAACTTGCACCGCATAAACAATCGCGCGTTTGTTTAATTCATCCATTGTTTCATTTGTTTGATATCTTTCAATCGCCGCCCGATACCCGAGGATTCCCGTTATTGATAAAATACCAATAATCGCCAATACCCCTAACATTTCAATCATAGAACGTCCCCATTCGGACGATAAATTTATGCGTGATATCAAATCCAGCTTCATATGACTTTCCTCCTTT
Source organism: uncultured Alphaproteobacteria bacterium (assembly GCA_944392145.1). GTDB lineage: Bacteria > Pseudomonadota > Alphaproteobacteria > CAAHEQ01 > UBA3637 > CALXVS01. Next base: position 49,754 of record CALXVS010000010.1, read on the forward strand.
ATCCTAAAAAAACAATGTGTTGACAATGTAACATAAAGGTTCCTTTTTGAAACGCCGAATAACCGGCCGGTATAAAAATAGGATATTTTTAAAATAATATTTTGATTTTTATATAATTTATTTGTTTTATATTTTTTATAGACAAAAGTAAAAAAACAGTTGCAATTAAAGGAACCTTTTTGTAACACGCATAACACGTTGTTTTTATGGGGGAATGGGAAAATATTGTCACCGTCCCTAATCCCTCCCCGGCCGTCATCCTTGTCCCCTCCCTGACCGTCATCCTTGTCCCCTCCCCGGCCGTCATCCTTGCCTCCCCCTCCCCGTCATTCCTGCGAAAGCGAGGATCCAGCAGCACTGATACCGCTTTTCTTACCCCTTAACGTCCCGCTAAAATAAGGAATCATTGCCCTGGATGCCCGATCGGAGTCGGGCATGACGACGGTGGGGTGTCATGGACGGTGAAAGAACCCACCACCCGCAACACCTCTCCGGCGGTCATCCTTGCGCATGCGAGGATCCAGCAGCACTGATACCGCTTTTACCAACCCCCAACGCCCCACTAAAATAAGGACTCATTGCCCCAGCCCCTCGGGTCAAACCCAAGGGTGACAGTAGTGAGGAGTCCCGGACGCTGACTCAACCTCAATCGTCATGCTTGCGAAAGCGAGCATCCAGGCAACATTATTACCGCTTTTCCTCCCCTTGACGCTCCACTAAAATAAGGAATTATTGCCCTGGATGCCCGATCAGGTCGGGCATGACGACGGTGGGGTGTCATGGACGGTGAAAGAACCCACCGCCGGCAACGCACCCCCGGCCGTCATGCTTGCGAAAGCGAGCATCCAGGGGAACTAATTCCGCTTTTATAGGGGCCTTAACGCCCCGCCAAAATAAGGAATTATTGCCCCAGACCCTCGGGTCAAGCTTAGAGGGTGACAGTAGAGAGGAGTCCCGGACGCTGGCTCAACCTCAATCGTCAT
>CALXVS010000011.1 GCA_944392145.1 uncultured Alphaproteobacteria bacterium
ATCCCGTCAACAGGTATTTTAAAAAACAAAAAAACACCCACGAAAAAAACGGGGTGTTTTAAATGGTGCCTGGGGACGGGATCGAACCGCCGACACAGGGATTTTCAGTCCCTTGCTCTACCAACTGAGCTACCCAGGCGAATGAAAAACTTTATACTTTATTTTTTTTGAAATGTCCAGCCTTTTTTTTAAAAAAACGTATTTTTTGTATTTTACCTGTTAAATATATATTTTTTAACGTTCCTAGCTGCGATGTTTCAGGCGACGGAACCCTAAAATACGCCATTTTCCCTCTGTTGGGATAGAAGCATCACATGTCAGTGTCATGTGCCAAACAGGTGACGCCGTGAGAGGGACTTCCCCCACTTTTTGATGATCGGGTGTTGTTAAAAGGATGTTATTGACTGTTTTGATAACGGTTTTTTTGTCATATGCCTGTCGTTCGGTGGGGGACATGACTTGTTTTTGAATATCAACCAGGCCGCGATAACTTAAATTTTCGGGAATATTAGGTGTGACGGGAACGGTACAAATCTCTTCCCCCGGATTGTTCCGATAAAACAAAACCGCCCGTAAACGCCTTTCCGTAATATAGCCGTGACAAATGGAACAAAGGGGCGTGTCTTGATGATGATTGGCTTTTAATACCTCAAACAAACAGGCACCGGCCGGTTGTTGATGCTGTGTTTTTAAAGGAAACAAATAAAAATCGCGCGTTGTGTATGCCCCTTGGTCCGAACGAACGACAAACCCTAATTTTAAATCCGGTAATTCAACTTTTTTCATGGCACTTTTTCCTGAATGCGAACGGTATGTGTGTTTCTGTTACCGACAAAGGATGCCCGGTGCGGTTTTGAAAACAGCAAATCAGGTTGCCGAGTGTTTTTTTTGCGTTCACGTAAATTCGCCGGCATTCGGTTTAAATCAGGATGAATATGTTTTTCCAATGTATCGGTAGCGGGCGGATACAGGCCGGCCACTTTCTTTTTAAAGGTTATTAATGCTTCGTTAAATCGGGATTCGTTTAAATACCCGATGTGTGTCCAAAATGAGGGTTGCCATCCGTCTTTGGTGTAAGTTTGATTTTGCGCGAACAAATTGGCCCCTGCCGCGGTTCCGTTCTTTGTTTCAAGGGGCATGGCTTCTACAGCGATTCGGTTTTTATCGTCAATTTGAATGCGTTGAATTTCAACCGAGTTTCCTTTTAAGGTCAAAGAGGGGGCAAACGTTCCCGATTGTATCGGTATGTTTTTGGGCGGTATGACTTGTGTTTTTGAAACAAGACTGCTTTTTTCACTGACCCAGGGGATTGAACGACAGGCGCTTTCGACTTTTTGTGCCGCGATTTGGCGGCGTTTGGTTTCATCCTTACTTAAAACACCGACGGCCAACCATGCCAATGTGTATACGCCGGCGGGTGTATTTAATCGGTATTGTAAATACAATAAACCGCCCCCGTTTCGGTTTTGAGGTGTTTTTAAGGGCTGAACACGTAGAAAATATCCGCGTGTGTCATCAATGCGGACACGCTGTGTTTCAAAGCTCCCCGTCGGCTCCTTATAAGTAAAGGCAGTCATGTTTTCCCTTTAAGACAAATGCATTTGTCCTTAAGTGTATCATATTTTTGAAAAATGAAAAGCCCCTTTTTGAATTCAGGTGTCTTTTTTTTCGGACAATTTATCTAATTTGGTATTGATTTCGTTTAAAACAGGCATCAATTCGCTTATGATTTCATGTGTTGCTGCCCGTCGGTCGAACCGCTTTTTACAATAATTAATATATTTAAAACACAAAATCACGCCGCCCAAAATCATTGCTCCGGTCAAACAGGCGGATAAAATCCCTTCCAGGCTGTTTGAAACGGTTTTTAAAACACTTAATTTGGCATTGGCGGCGGTGCTGGCCGATAAGGCGGACAGATATGATCCCCACGTGCCGGGCGATGAAAACGATAACCCCGATTGGAAAAAATCGGTTTGTTCATTTAAAAAGCGTGTCACCCGATTCATATTCGGCAGACCGAAAGAATCCCCAATCCACTCAGACAGGCGGCTTTTGATAAAACGAATGGCCGCAAAGCCCGTTAAGGCCACACCCCCATAAATGAATGCCCCTTTTGTCAGAATTTTAAGCACATCGGTACCGGTCAGGTGTTGCTGCCGAAAACGGGACTTTTTTATCGGAAGGGGGACAGGCGATTTTGGGTGAGCCATCAGAAAAATCCTTTCGTGTCAGAAAAAACTGTAAGGGTCAATGTCAAGTCGCACATCCACACCGGCCGGAATGCGGCATTGATTCAGCCATGTCCCCAGGGTGCTTTGCAGCTTTTCTTCTTTCGGGGCCTTAATCAACAAACGAAAGCGATGTTTGTTTTTTAATAAGTGAAGCGGAGCGGGCACAGGGCCCAACACATCAAAATCAGGTTTAAACGGTGCTTTTTTGGCAATGTGCGCAATGGTTTCAAACGTTAACGCTTTATCCCGACCCGATACGATCAAGGCCGCCAATTTCCCGAACGGCGGCATGTGTAACAAACGGCGCGAGGCCATTTCGGCTTGAATAAAGCGGGAACGGTCGTTGTCCGATAACGCTTGAATAATCAGGTTTTCGGGGTCATAAGATTGCAAAAAAGCCACCCCCTTTTTTTGACCGCGGCCGGCGCGCCCCATGACTTGATGTAACAGTTGAAACGTGCGCTCTCCGGCGCGCAGGTCCCCGCCGGCAAGTCCCATGTCGGCATCAATAACACCGACCAGGGTCAGGTTGGCAAAATCGTGCCCTTTTGCCAAAATTTGTGTTCCGATTAAAACATCAATGGCGCCCGATTGAATGCGGGCGGCAATGTCTTCAAATTCCTTGGGTGAGGCCAATGTATCCGATGTGATTTGTTCAACATGTGCACCGGGGAAGCGGGCGCACACTTCTTCATAAATGCGTTCCACACCCGGGCCGCAGGAAATAAAACAATCCGTTTCGCCGCATTTGGGGCAATTTTTCGGTTTTTGACGTGTATAACCGCAATGGTGACATTGCAAAACGCTTTTCTTTTTGTGTTCCACCAACCAGGCGGCACAATGCGGGCAGGTCAATCGTTCCCCACACGCCCGGCACAAAACAAGCGGGGCATATCCGCGCCGGTTTAAAAACAAAAGGGATTGCTCTTTTTGTGTTAAGCGTTTTTGAATTTCGCCGATCAGTTCATCCGATACAAAATGTCGGTCTTTTTTATCCCGATGCCGCATGTCAATCAGGTGCACTTCCGGAAAAACGGCGGCGTTAAAGCGGTGGGGCAGGACAATATGCCGATAGCGTCCCGTTTGCACATTGCCATACGTTTCAATAGAGGGGGTGGCCGAGGATAAAACAATCGGGCAGGCCGCGATTTTGGCACGGACAACCGCCATGTCGCGCGCCTGGTATAAAACGCCGTCTTCTTGTTTAAAAGACGAATCGTGTTCTTCATCCACGATAATCAGTTTTAAGTCCCGAAACGGTAAAAACAAGGCTGATCGCGCCCCGACCACCACGCGCGCGGTGCCGTTCAATACGGCACGATAGGTGTCGCGCCGTTGTTTCGGGGTTAAGGAAGAATGCCACAGGGCCGGGCGCACGCCGAATCGCTTTTCAAAACGTGTCAGCCATTGTGTCGTCAAGATGATTTCGGGCAACAGGACCAGGATTTGCCCCGATTGCCGCAGTTGGTGTGCCATCAGTTCAAAATAAACCTCGGTTTTGCCCGAACCGGTTACGCCGTCCAGTAACGAAACGTTAAAACCGTTGTCGGCCGATGCAATCAGGGCTTGGACGGCAGCTTCTTGTTCGGGGGAAAAGGCAATTGTGCCGTGACCGGGGTTGGGTTCCGGAAAAAGCGTCGGGTGGGCGCTTTGTTTTTCAAACCCGCGCAACAGGGCCATTTTAAGGACCATACCGACCGGATTCATGGTGTATTTGGCGACCCAGTTGATAAAATCAAGGCTTTGCTGGGGTAAGGGGGGCGTGTCGGGTATGGGAAGAACGGTTTTCAGTTTTTCGTGGGGAACACGGGTATCCGGCGGTGTCGGCCATACAACGCCCGTTTGCGTTGTGCGCCCGAACGGAGCCGCAACAAACGTCCCGATGGTTAAGTCGGTATCACTTAAATAATCAAAACATCCCAACGGGGTGGGAAACAAAACGGACAGACGTTGCATTTTTTCTTTGTTTCGGTTATACTCTTTGATAACAAGGATACACAAAATGACGTCTCAATACAACCCCCTTTCTGTTTCATGCGACCGAAAAGTGCAGCAAACTATTACCGCGTGGGGTGATTTTTTGTTAATGTCGCGGCGGTTATCGGCCCATACGGCCGAGGCCTATCAAACCGATTTAAAGGCATTTTGTGCCTTTTTGGCGGATTATAAAGGCGAGATTGTGACGCTGCACATGCTTAAAAAATTGGATGTTGCCGATTTTCGGTCGTTTTTGGTGCAGCGTGCCCGTCAGCGGGCGGCCCGGTCATCGGTGGCGCGGGGATTGTCCGGGTTGCGGCATTTTTTTAAATACCTGACGCGGGAAGGGATTTTGGAAAACGCGGCCATTATGGCCGTTCGGTCGGCCCGATTGCCGAAAAGTCTGCCGAAACCGTTATCCGCCGATGAGGCCGAGCGTTTTTTAAACGCTGTTAAAACAAATGCCAAAAACCCGTTTTGTGCCGCGCGGGACAGGGCGCTTTATATGGTGCTTTACGGATGCGGCCTGCGTATTGCCGAAGCATTGAATTTAAACGTGCGTGATTTTCCGTTAAAGGGGGATGCTTTTATGGTTCGGGGGAAGGGGGGGAAAGATCGTGTTGTGCCGGTGTTGAAACGCGTGCAAAAAGCAGTTGGGGCATATGTGGCGGTTCATCCCAATCCCAGTCCGGACGCCCCCTTGTTCGTTGGCACGCGGGGCGAGCGATTGAACCCCGGTGTGGTGCAACGGAACGTGCGTTTCTTAAGGCGTGTTTTAAACTTGTCACCCAGTGTGACCCCGCACGCTTTACGTCACAGTTTTGCGACGCATTTATTGCAAGGCGGCAGTGATTTACGAACATTGCAAGAGTTGTTGGGGCATGCCTCTTTATCCACAACCCAGCGGTATACCGAAGTCAGTTTGGCCCATTTGGACCGTGTATATGAAGAAGCACATCCGCGCGCGCATTTGGACCCCGAAAAAGAACATTAAAACGGTTTTGTGGTTTTTATATAAAAACATCGTATACAGTGTAGTGGGCGATGTTTTATTCTTATAAAACAATGGGATAAAACAAAAAATAGCGTGTCTAAAAAAAAGGATCGTTAGAATGTAACGCTCTTTTGGATTAAGTTAGCATACTTTAGGAAGTGTGTCAATAAAAAAATAAGTTATTGTAATTGAATAAAAAACATCTATTTTGGAATGGGGTATTTTTTTCTTTTAAAATATGTCTAAAAAAAGGATCCTTTATTTAAGACAAAGGACGGTATTTTTATAAAAGGAGACGCATATGCATTTTAAGGGATTTTTCAACAAGGGTGTTTTAGGGAAAACGGTATCAGAGACAGCGGGTGTGTATAACACCCCGTATGCCGGACAGCGGTATGTCACAAATAGCGATAAATCGTCTCTGACAGAGACATCCCACGTATGGTCATCCTTGCGTATGCGAGGATCCGGGGCAAATAATACCGCTTCTTTTGTTGGGGATATCTTCCCCAACAAAAGAGCTTTATCACAGTGCAGATACGATTCGGCTTTAGGTCGTTCTATGATAGAGATGTTGGGGGTGTTGGCCATTATCGGCGTGTTAAGTATTGCTGCCGTCGCCGGGTATCGTTTCGCCCTGTTAAAGTTCCGCGCCAATGAAGTCACCAACGAACTCAACATGCGCGCTATCAATGTGTCCGCCCAAATGCTTAACACCGGCACTGTCTATGAAAAAAACGAACTGATTGAAGACGGATTCGGCGATACCCTGACCGTCGGTTTCCCCGTTGAAACCGCTATCTCGGACAGAAACACCGATTACTTTGAAATCCTGGTCAGCGATATCCCGGCTGATCTGTGTCGTCAAATCCTGCGCGATTATGAAAACCCTATCATGATCTTTGTCAATAACGTGCGCTATAACGCCGATACAACCATCTGTGATGACGAAACACAAAATGCCTTAAACGATATGGGCTTTATTTATAAAAATGATCTGGGAACACACGAGGCGTGTTCCGAGAAAGGATATTTTGACGAAGAGGACTTTCAGTGTCACTGTTCGGGCAACACCTATCTGGACATTTATACAAACGATTGTTTGTGTCCGGCGGGGCATATCTGGAGCGCCGGGGAAGGCACCTGTATTGAGTCTATTTGTCCAGAGGGAGAGTTTGAGACTTCAAAAAACGGGTGTGTGCCGTGTTCGGATGAAACCAATTATACGATTGCGACCGATCAGCAAAAAGCCATTTGTTTGGCCTGCGGAAACAGGGAGGCTTATACGTTTAATACACAAACATATTGTTATAATTTAAAACCGGCCTGTGTTTCGGGAACAACGTTCCGCCAACTTGGCGGAACATGCATAAGCTGCACAGCCACGGCTCATCGGGTTTATGTTCCCAATACAACCGATGCCATTAATTCATGCAATGCCTGCCCGAACAGGATGTATGATTCAAGTCAATGTATTATCAAAACATGTTTACCGGGCTATTTTTTAGCAAGCGATAAGTGTTATGATTGTAATACACCGGATACGGTTTCCATGTCAAATGCAACATATCAAAATTCTTGTTTAGCCTGTGGCAACAGAAGTATTATAAATAACACCTGTGTCAAAACAACATGTTCCACCGGTGAATTTATGGGGGCAGACGGGAAATGCTATGCCTGTGATCAGCCCAAAAAAATTGCCGTTAATGCAGGATCCGGATGCACGGATACGGCGTGTGAACGGGTAGAGGTAACGAGTGACGGTAAAACGTATTGCCAAATTGCCGATTGCCCGACCGACGGGACTTATGTCAACGTAGATGGCAGTTGTTATCCGTGTGCCGGCAGCACGCCGTTTCAATCAACAAAAGAGCAGTGTGATCAATGTTTATCTCCCCAACGTTTATGGTTAGGAACCGAAAATGCCGACGGAACGGCCATAGGGAAATGTATGACAAAATGTAAAATGGGGGTCAGTTACCCTCATGCCAGTGCAACATTATGCTATGGTTGTGCGGGATCGTATGATGGATCAGGTTATTTAGGTACTTCGGCAACCGCTCGTGAATATTGTGAGGCCTGTGGTAATTATTTGGATGGCGAATGGTGTGTCAGGCCCAATTCATGTGTACGAGGTTCCGAGTTCAGACGTAAAGTATCCGGTTATTCTTTTTGTGCTACATGTGATTTGGTGGAAAAAATCAATATCGGAACAACGGCGGTGCATCGTGATATGTGTTCGGCCTGCACAACAAAACCGCGGTTTTGGATCGGGGAATATTGCTATCGGTGCGATTCGCCCGAAACACCTGATGTAACCTCAACCGATGAAGAAAAAAGTTGCCGTACCTGTGACGAACGCGAGGTCAAAGACGGGAAGTGTATTCTTATCCAGTAATAGAAAAGGCAAAATGAAAAAAAGATTGGTTTTTCGTGTCTTTTTTGTTAAACTGACTTTTAAATGATAAACAAATGTTTGACGCAGGTTGATTTGTATACGGATGGAGCGTGTTCGGGCAATCCCGGTCCCGGCGGATGGGGTGTGCTATTGTGTTGGAACGGTCATGAAAAAGAATTGTCGGGCGGTAAGATACAAACAACAAATAATCAAATGGAACTGACGGCTGTGATTGAAGGGTTACGGCAACTTAAAAAGCCCTGTCATGTTGAATTATATACAGACAGTAAATATGTGCTTGACGGAGCGACAAAGTGGTTGGCCGGATGGAAAGCGAAAAATTGGCGTCGGGCCGATAAAAAACCGGTTTTAAATCAAGAGTTGTGGCAGCAGCTTGATATTGAAATGATGCGGCATAAAATTGTGTGGCATTGGGTGAAAGGGCATGCGGGTCATCCGCAAAACGAACGTGTGGATGCGTTGGCGTGCGTTCAACGTGACTTGTTTTTAAAAACGTGATATTATTGAGGTGTTGTCAGGATAGATTCTTGATAAAACCGTTTAAAACGACGATGATTTGTCCAATCGTCCAATTGTTGCCCCGTTGGTTTTCCGGGCCCAAAAAGAAGTATTTGCGGTATTTTACCGTTCTTTAAATAAGGGGCAACAGATGTATCATTAAGCGGCGCTTGTGTTATGGTTAAGTGATTTTGCCGTTGCATTTGGCGTATGATGCCGGTTTTAAGGAAAATCAATTTATTTAATTGACATCGTGTGCAGATATCATCTCCGACGGCAACGATTAAAGGTGTTTTTGTTGTGATTGCCTGTTGTCGTTTTACGTCGTTAAACGGTTCAAATGCGGCCTTGTCGGCCAATAACGGTCCCAAAGCACACCAAATTAAAAATACAATCAGCATGAAATAACATTTACCGGATTTTTTACCTGTGATGTTGCCAATAATTTTAAAAAAGAGATTGGGATTTTTAAGTGCAGGGATAAAAATAACCAGTGAAACAAGAATGGCTGTGATAAATTCAGGAAAATGTAACGTTGCCATTTGTGCCGCAAAAGATTTCGGCATCAACCAAAACAATAAAACGGCGGCCGTCAGCGAATGAGGAAGATATTTTAAGCATAAAACACAAACAAGCAATCCTGTCCAAAACCAAAAATTATTTTGTTGATAAAGAATGATGTCAGGAATAAGGCAGCCGCCTCCCGCTAAGCCCGCCCATAAGATTAGATTGATAACGGCTGTTTTAAAGACGCGGTTGACAAGTATTTGTTTTTTCTTAAGGCTTTTAGGAGGAAAAGTAGCCTGTATCCATAGAAACGTGTAAAAAGGAGAAAAAAGGATGAGTGCCAGTAAAAGGCCGATCCAATCAAATATACTTAAGGGATCTTTCAGAGGAGGCAATGTTTGCGTTGTCAGGGAAAGAGTTGTTTCAAAAAAGCCGGCCGAAGTTTTTAAAATAACGGGTAGATTGGTCGGCGGTGTTATACCCTGGGGTAAGGTCAATGAAAGCAATATACCATTTTCCCTGTTGGATGTAATGGACACTGTATCAAACACCCACGGGACATCGGCCGGATAAACGTGAAAAATGGCGGTATTTTTAGGAAGGACTAAATAAATTTGCAGGTGTCGGTTGCCATCAAAACCGGTTTGTGGCGGATCGCCTTTAAGCGGTTTGGCTATATCTTGCAAAGCATCAATCATTTTGGCATTAAGTGACGTCGCAAAACGATCCCCTGATGTCAGGGTTAAAGAAAGAGGTGTTTCTGTTGCTTGACAAACTTCTTCCCGACATAAATCAAAGGAAAGGCGCATTTTAAAATCCGTTTGTTTGTCCGGATACTTCAACCGATAAATCAGGGGAAGAAAAATATCTTCCTGCGGGGTTAAAAGTGGTTGCTGTGGTGCAATACGATAAATACCCGGTAGCGGAATGTCCAAAGAAAGAATATCGGCCGTTTCATCAAGAATTTTCGGATTTTTCAGCCATTGTCCGCTTTCAAGGTTAATTTGAATACTTAAAAAAACCAAATTATTATCACGTGTGCCGGAATAAGCCGACACCAAACGTGCTTTGCCACCGTCAAACGTTTCCCAATCGCCATAACCACGCCGCCCACTTAAGGGAGACATGTCTAACGTGTCTAAATATAACAAACGCAGCGGATTAAACGAACCGTTGGATTCCAATGGAACATCACCCGGTTGCGGATAACGGGCAGCTTGGTTTAAAGCACGCAGTTTTTCAGTCCAAGCAGTCCACTTTTCGCGAAAAGACATATTGGAAACGTGCTCTGATTGTATATCCGGTTGCGATTCGGTTTCGGCAACACTTTGAACCGGCGAAAAAAAGAAGGTGAAAATCAAGCAAAAAATCGTCAAAATCAGTTTCATAAGAGAAATTATAGCAAAAAAATACTTGATTGTCTTTAAAAAAATGGATAAAATAACACCGTTTTTTTTATTTAAAAATGGAGGTTCCAATTAAAACAATCGTTCCAAATGCGCAAGCACCTGTAGTGGCGGATAAATCCGGTGTGCGGGTTAATGAGCAAATTTCCAATCCCCAAGTGCGGCTAATTTTACCAAATGGTGAAAATGTCGGTATTGTCACAACGCGTGAGGCAATTCGTAAAGCGTTGGATCAAGGGCTGGATTTGGTTGAAATTTCATCAACTGGACAATTTCCTGTGTGTAAGATTTTGGATGCGGGGAAATACAAGTATGAATTGCAAAAACGGAAAGCGGATTCACGCAAAAAGCAAAAAGTCATTGAGGTAAAAGAAATAAAATTTACCCCAAACATCGGTGAAAATGATTACGGTGTTAAAATGCGCGCGGCACGTCGTTTTTTAGAGGAAGGGAACAAAGTCAAGTTCACGCTGCGTTTCCGGGGACGTGAGATGTCCTATGTTGATTTGGGTATGGCAGTTTTAAACCGTGCTCGGGCTGATTTGGATGATATTGCCAAAGTTGAAGTTGAACCTAAATTAGAAGGGCGCCAGATGAGTTTGGTGATGTCAAAAAAGGCTTAAAAAAATAAAGCGGTCAAAAAAGTTTTGGCCGCTTTTTCAAAAATCCGATTTGTTTTTGAGTGTATTATAACGTTTGCGAATACATTCCAAAGCCGTTTTATGCACGCCCTTTGTAATACAATATAACATAAACCGTCCGTCACGCCGGCATGTTACAAAGCCATCTTCTTTTAATTTTTTTAAGTGTTGCGATGTTTTAAGTTGTTCTGTTTCGGTACCGGTTGCGATATCCGATACACTGCTTTCTCCCCTTAAAATAAGATGTTCCAAAATCCGCATTTTATCATAATGAGCAAATAATTTGATACGATTTGCCACCATGGTTGTAAAATCATCGGGTAAAACGGCTTTATATCCTTCCACCAAAAAACGGAAGCTGTCAGTTAAATAGCCGAACAGCTTTCGGATACAGGCAAAAATGCTGGCCGGATATTCTTCGCAAATATCGTAATAGATAAAAACACCTCGTCGTTTTGTTTTTAATAAGCCTGCTTCACGCAGCTTGCGTAAATTTTGGGAAATAATTGCCTGCTCTTCATTCAGTGCTTTGGTAACGGCTGACACACACGATTCGCCGTTTACATCAATGTATTCCAAAATTTTCAACCGTAGGGGATGTGAGATATAACACATCCCCCGAACGGCTTTTTTCATCGTGACTACAGGCAGCGGTTGATTGTCTGTCATGGTTTCCCTTTATTCTATGCAACAATCAACAGCTTTGCGCACAAAGGCTTTTAGTTTTGAAAAAGTTGTGGTTTCGGTTTCATCTGTATCTTTTTTTACATTGGAGACTTCAGCGGTTGTTGTCAAAGCGGCTGTTATTTTATCTGCTTCTTTTAAAACAGCTTTCGGTTCGTCTTTTTTCCAAGAAGTACCATCCGTATTGATCAGATTCATGTTAAGCCCCCAAAACAGACAGTATAAATCATAGGCACGATTGAACAGGTCATATGCTTTTTCTTTGTTTCCCAAAGATTGTTGCTTTGTGCCGACTTCCATTAAACGCATTGCCGTTGCCAACAAGTGCTTTGAAATACACCACACTTCACCTTCATAAGCGGGAATAACCTGAAGCATCAAATTTTTACGCAGTTCACGGATGTCGGCAATCATGTCGTAAAAAGAGTTTTTACCTGTTTTGGCACCTGAAAACATCAGGTGTTCTTCAATGGAAATCAGATTCATCAAGGCAATTGTTAAATCCTGATCCGACGACAGATCTTTCGGGTTTTTCTTTTTTGTGGCATCAACCGCTTCAACAAATTGATTCAAAGAGGGTATTTTTTTCATCATGTTATTCCTTTCGTTATAAAAATTATAATAATGTCAAATCATTTGCATGACAATTGCACAATGGCAAAACATGAAATGCCAAAGAGGTCAAAGCTACCGCTAAAACGGGAATCACAACTTTTTCAAACGGGAAATGAGCGTGCCCGCCGTTGCGTTCTTTTAAGAATTGGTATAAGTGGTTGGCTAAAATCAAGACAATGGCTCCCATAATGTTGGCGAACAAGAATGAGTCAATGTATAAAAACCCGATAATGCCGGGTGAATACGTCATTTCGCCCAAATACATAAATCCGATCATGGCAACACTTAAAACAACCAAAAATGTGTCACGTCCCCTAAAACGCCAGCCGCGTTTGTCAAAAAAACGAATCGTCCAGAAACCGATTAAAGCCAACATGGCACCGGACCAAACACCGACGACACAATCATCTACACCGAATGCCCGCGCAACGGATAGGGTTGCCCCGATGGTGACAGTGCAAACGGCACAGGCCGGATTGGCCAGGGCTACTTTGGCAGCGCCCAGCAAAAATAAAATGAATGTAAACAGAAAACGCATGTAAGCCTCCATATATATTAAAAACAACATATATCTTTTATCATATATATTAAAAAAGTCAAGTATAAAATATGCCCAAAAGTATTTTTTTTTAGATCATATTGTTTTTATTTAATTTTATTATCTTATTTTTCGTAAAAACAATTCCGAACTCTGTTGGGATAACAAGATATAATGGCACAGAATTGTCACGGTCGCTGAAAGAACCCACTGTCCGCGACACATCTCGGACGATCATCACCCTTGGGCATATTTGGGATACAGAATAAACAATTTTGCTATCCTGAAAATTTATTACTGCGCGGAAAGCCGACCGGTGGGATTTTTCCGACTGTTGCCCGTTTAGCCAACCACGGTAAAATGTTACGTTCAATTCGGGTGCCGTTTCCTGATGCAAAAGGCAGACCGTCTTGTTCATTAAAGAAGCGGGCGTCGGATAAAATGGCTCCCGTATATTTTTGTAAAATCACACCGCTGCCGCGTTGCATGGCTGGGATCTCGTCGGTTTTAAAAATAACCATTTTGCGATTGGTGCCAATGACAGCAACATGATCTCCTGTCGCCGGGACACACAAAACGGCTTTATCGGGTGGTGAAACATTTAAAATAATTTTACCGGCACGTGTTTGTGCGGTAACGTCGTTAGAGGAAACCAAAAAGCCTTTACCTTTTTGTGAAGCGACAAGCAGTTTTTCATTCGGTTGATGCACAAACATTGTGACAATGTCGGCATCTTCGGGTAAATCAATAGACAACCGAATCGGTTCGCCGAACCCGCGCCCTCCCAAAATTTTAAAACCGGGCAGGGTGTAAAACCGCCCGTTTGTGGCAAAAAACAAAATATTATCCGTTGTATAGGCGGTTAAGGCCTGTTTCAACGAATCGCCCTCTTTAAACTTTAAGTCATCGGTTTGTGTTGTATGACCTTTTAAAGAACGCACCCATCCTTGTTTTGACAAGATAATGGTAATGGGTTCTTTTTCAATCATCGCTTCAATCGGTACGTCAATGTCCGGTGCGGCATCACCGATTTGTGTTTTGCGGGCTCCCAAACTGGTTTTTTGTGAAAACTGTTTTTTGATTTCACCGATTTGATCATAAATCTTTTTGGCACGTAACAAAGAATCCCCCAATAACGCTGTCAAATCGGCCCTTTCTTTGGTCAGATCTTCCAACTCCCGGCGTAGTTGTTCTTCTTCCAATTTTTTTAATGAACGCAGGCGCATATTTAAAATAGCTTCAACCTGGATGTCCGACAGACTGAACTCTTCAATTAACAATGGTTTGGGGTCATCTTCCGTTCGGATGATTTCAATGACACGATCCAAATTTAAATAAGCGATCATATACCCTTTTAATAATTCCATCCGATGATTGATTTTGTCCAGACGGAATTGACTGCGCCGTGTTAAAACAATATCACGGTGCTTTAAAAAGGCAGTCAACACCTCTTTTAAACTCATAACTTTCGGGGTGTGATCGGCATCTAACACGTTCATGTTCAAATTAAAGTTGATTTGCAAATCCGTATTTTTATATAAATGTGCCATCAGTTGTTCCGGTGAAACGGTCCGTGATTTCGGTTCTAAAACGATTCGCGTCACATCTGACGATTCATCACGAATATCAGCCAATAAAGGCAGTTTCTTTTCACTTAACAGTTTGGCAATTTTCATAATCAGGTCGGATTTAACCACCTGATACGGAATTTCCGTCACAACAATTTGATATTGACCGCGCTCTAAATCCTCTCGTTCCCATTTGGCGCGGATTTTAAAGGCGCCGCGTCCCGTTTCATAAGTTTTAACAATACTATCGCGGCTTTCACATAAAATGCCCCCCGTTGGAAAGTCGGGTCCTTTTATAAAGTCAATCAGCTTGGCCGTGTCGGTATCGGTGTGTTTAATCAAATACATTAATGCATCACAGACTTCGGCAATATTATGCGGGGGGATATTTGTTGCCATACCGACAGCGATACCCGATGACCCGTTGGCCAATAAGTTGGGAAAGCTGGCCGGCATAACGGTTGGTTCCTCTTCCTCGCCGTCATAGGTTTTATCAAAATCAACGGCATTATCATCCAATCCCTCCATCAACGAAACCGCGGCTGCGGTCAGGCGGGCTTCGGTATAACGCATGGCAGCCGCTTTGTCTCCGTCAATGTTGCCGAAGTTACCCTGACCGTCAACCAAAGGATAACGCACGGCAAAATCCTGAGCCAGTCGGACCATCGCTTCATATACCGACGCGTCACCGTGCGGGTGATATTTGCCGATAACATCACCGACCACGCGAGCGCATTTTTTAAATCCCGAGGCCGGGTCCAGCTTTAATTGCCGCATCGCAAATAACAATCGGCGATGAACGGGTTTCAATCCATCACGCACATCCGGCAATGATCGGGCCACAATGGTGGATAAGGCATAGGCCAGATAACGTTCCGACAAGGCATCGGCTAATTTTGTTTCTTTAATGTTTTGTGATGTTTCAAATGACATTCTTATCAACCTTTTTTCAGAAAATATAGGTTACTTTTACTTGAAAAACAGTCAAAAAGCAAGCATTTTTATTTTTGGGTTGCCTTTTGAAAATCTTTCCTGTAAAGTAAAAAGAAGTCTTCATATATATTTTAAGGAGTCGGGTCATGAATTTTAAAGGATGTTTGTGTGCAGGTTTGATGCTTGTTTCCGGTGTGGTTTGGGCCAATGAGCCGGAAATCAAACGCTTGGGGGTCAGTTCCGATTGGGTTGCGTATCAAGTGGATGAAAATGGTTCAAAAGTTTGTTATATTGCGGCGCGTCCCATAAAATCTGAAGGAAAATACAAAAAGCGCGGAGACGTGTTTTTGACGGTCATGCATCGGCCGGCCGACAATGTGTATGACGAGGTGAGTTTTGCTGCCGGTTATCCTTATAATGTAACTGAAAAACCGACGATTGCAGTTGATAAAAATCCGGCTGTTTCTTTCTTCAGCCGGGGGGAAAATGCGTGGTTTAAAGAAAAAACGACGGATGAAAAGCTGATTGCTCAAATGCGTAAAGGAAATAAAGCCGTTGTTAAAGGGCGGTCTACACGCAGAACACGGACAACAGATACAATTTCGTTAAAGGGATTTTCCAAGGCCTATCAAATGATTAATGAAGCGTGTCATTGGAAATAAACGATAATCACATAACAAGTAAGGTTTTTATGAAAGAACTCATCGGGTTATCTAAAGAAGAGTTGTCTGCTGAATTGACGGCTTTAGGGGAAAAGAGTTTTCGGACAAAGCAACTGTGGCATTGGTTGTATCATAAGGGCGAGACAGACTTCGATAAAATGACGTCACTGTCAAAAGAGTTCAGGGCGCGGTTGAAAGCGTGTTATACTGTCACACACCCGTCAATTGTAACCGAGCAAACGTCCCAAGACGGTACACGCAAATGGTTGGTTTCGTTTGCGGATGGGAAACAGGTTGAATGTGTTTACATTCCCGAAGCCGATCGGGGAGCCGTTTGTATTTCAACGCAGGTCGGGTGTGCACAAGGATGTCGTTTTTGTCATACGGGAACGCAAAAGATGATGCGCAATTTGACTGCCGGTGAAATTGTGGGGCAATTTATGACGGCGCGTGACAGCTATGGGGAATGGCCCACGCCGACCGATGAAACGCGGTATTTGTCAAACATCGTTGTTATGGGAATGGGGGAGCCGCTTTATAATTTTGACAATTTAAAAACGGCTTTGAAAATTTTAATGGATGGAGATGGTATTGGTATATCCAAACGCAAAATTACCGTGTCAACTGCCGGTATGGCGGATCGCATTCCCGAGTTGGCCGATTTAGGTGTCAAGTTGGCCGTCAGTTTGCATGCGCCGAATGATACCTTAAGAAGCCAAATTATGCCGATTAATCGCAAATATCCGCTGGAAAAATTGATGGCCGCCTGTCGCGCGTATCAGGAACGCAGTGAACGCCGCCAATTTATCACCATGGAATATGTTATGTTGAAAGGGGTCAACGATACCCCTGAACACGCGCGGCAGTTAATGTCCCTTGTCAACGGATTGGAGGTTAAGTTTAATTTAATCCCGTTCCATTATTGGGATGGGGCGCCGTTTCAACCGTCCGATGCCGATACGATTCGGCGTTTTGCCAAAATGTTGGAAGATAAATGGTTCGCGGCGCCGATTCGCCGATCACGCGGGGAAGATATTATGGCTGCCTGTGGTCAGTTGAAATCTTTGAAAGGGACAGATACCTTTAAAGTGGAATGAAGGAGTTAAACCGTCAAGTGTCATAAAAGTGTCATTTGATTTTTAAAAGTCGTTTAGGTATAACAATATTCAGTTTTTATTTTGTCAGAAAGGATGAAAAAATGACAACAGGATTTATGGCCGGTAAACGTGGATTGATTATGGGTGTTGCAAATGACCATTCTATTGCGTGGGGTATTGCAAAAAAGTTGGCCGAGCAAGGAGCCGAATTGGCGTTTACCTATCAAGGGGAAACACTTGAAAAGCGGGTGCGCCCGTTGGCTGAATCGTTGGGTTCAAATATTATGATTCCGTGTGATGTGTTAGACAGTGCATCAATGGATAAGGCATTTGAAACTTTAAAACAACAATGGGGAAAATTGGATTTTGTAGTGCATGCCATTGCTTTTTCCGACAAAAATGAATTAAAAGGGCGTTATGTTGATACAACGGCGCAAAATTTTTCAAATTCCATGTTGATTTCGTGTTATTCATTTACGGATGTATGTCGTCGGGCAGCAGAGTTGATGCCGGACGGAGGGGCTTGTTTAACATTGACCTACTTGGGTGCGGAGCGGTATGTGCCAAATTATAATGTTATGGGCGTGGCCAAAGCCGCATTGGAAGCATCTATTCATTTCATTGCATTTGATTTGGGACATCAAAACATCCGCGTTAATGCCATTTCGGCCGGTCCGGTGCGGACATTGGCCGCGGCCGGTATCGGTGATTTCCGCCAGATTTTGGGGTGGACGGAAGCTAATTCTGCCTTGTGTCGCAATGTGACGATTGACGATGTTGGCGGCACGGGGGCTTTCCTGTGCAGTGATTTGGCCTCGGGCGTGACGGGTGAAATTATTCATGTGGATGCCGGTTACAGCCGGAATGCGATGATTAACCCGCGTAATGCGCAAAAATCAGCTGAATTGCTGTCAATGTTTAAGTTATCGGAATAACGCTTTTTCTTTGAAAGACGCTCCTCCTGATAAAAGGAGGAGTGTTTTTTTATAAAAATCGCTCATTGAAGTGGTCTTTTCTTTTAAAAATAAATTATGTCACTGTGCTTTTTAAAATAAAACTTGACAAAAACAAATGAACTTTGTATCATTGAAAGAGTTTTTTAAAAAAGGAAAGACCATGTCGGAACAACAGTCAGTGCATCAGCAAATCATTCATGAAATAGAAACCCAATATATGCGTTTAATTCGGGAAAACGACTTTGAAGATCGGGAATTAGATTCGCATGAGCAATGCTTGGCGGCAGCGGCAGTAGTGCCGGAAGTTTCCTTATATTATATATGCGGTATTTTACCGTTATCGGTAACGCAAGAATTATTGACGTTGGAACAAACAATTTGCCGGCGAGAAAATCGTTCAAGTATTCCCATGAAAGAATTGTTGTCTGAATTGGAAGTGGTTGCGCCGCATACAGCAGAACAATACCGGCAGTGTGTGACCTCCGAAAAGATGTCTTTGGTGCGTCATTTACGGCAGGCCGCGACAGCATATTCTTGTTTTTTCAGTAACGTATCCGGTGAAGAGCAACAGTTGGATTTGGGAACATACAGAATGCGTCTTCCTTGGGTCAGTATTACGGATGAAAAAACTGATTCACATTTGAAGTTATTAAATATTATTAAAATTCTGAATTTTTACAGCTTGCAAAAACAAGAAAGCCCTTTGGCACGTCGTGCATCGGCTATTGCGATGGATTTACTGATGGATGCTTATTCATTATTTGCGACAGAGTTAAATACATTGGCACTGCGTGAATCAAATTCAGCATCAAGGATGCGTATGCAGGCGTGTGCTGATATGTTCAATACGTGGTTAGATCATACAGAACCGATGAATTCGGTGGAACGGCATCGTTGTCAAGTTGATCTTTATAATCGGACACGTCGGTTGATACGTGCTTTTGAACCAAATGCGAAAGCAGTCGCTCAAAAAGAGGCTTTATTTGATACCTGCATGGATTTGGATGACGCTTATGCAATCAGATTGCGTCGGTATTTGGTTGCACAGCCAATTATAAAACCCGCCCGAATAAGTGATCGGTTACCTTTGAATGCAGAACGGATTCTTGAAACGCATCAAGCTTTGGCGCGTGATTATTTCTTTCAGTGCGATACGGAAAATATCCGATTGACTGATTCGGAAAAAATTATTGCCTCTTTTGGAGCATTGGACGAAGACAGTTTGCTTTATCTGTGCGGTTTTTTGACTGATCGTGATTATGACCGTATGACGGATGCAATTGAAGCCCTTGCAACGGATGATTACCTGAAATCATCAAAAGAGCCAATTGATGTGCGTCGGATTTTTTCTTATTTGCTGAATAAAAAAGACTATGCATTGCCGATTCGCAAAAGTTATGTTTCCTTTGTGCGTCAGGTGCAAACCGCCGGTCGTCTGGTGCATTATGTTTGCGTGCGGGATGCTTCAAAAGATAAATGGTTGGTGTGGGATCGTTTGCCGAATAAACATTTTGTTGATAAATCAGATGAAAAGCTGTTTCATATGATGCCCGAAACGGGACGGCGAATTATGTCCCTGCAAGTATTGGCCGCTGCATTGCCGGAACATAAGGAAATACAAAAGCGGTTGAAAATGCTGGCACTTGATTATTTTAAACGGGTTTGGAATGATTCAGTGAATGTAACATCTCATCCGCGGGATCCGGAAGTGGTAGAAAGAAGACGGTTGATAACGCATTTGTATGAGGCACATTTACCCCAAGGGAAGATTTTAACGCCATGTCTGGTAAACAAAGTTTTAACACAAACAGAAAAGCAATTGCATAAACATTTGGAAAAAGCAATCGGTTCGTTAGATCAACTGTGGATCGGACGGCAGGGGCAAATTTTACGCCAAAGCACTTTAACACCGAAAGAGGCCTATTTGAACGGGATTAACCGGTATTTCCGTTGGTCGGACGAATGGTGGGAGGCTTATCGCAATGCCATTCGGGAACGGTAAAAGTATTTTTGAAAAATACTTCTTGACTTATTATAAAATTTTTGATATAAAAACTAAACCTTGATGGCGGATGTAGCTCAGTTGGTTAGAGCGCTGGTTTGTGGTACCAGATGTCGTGAGTTCGAGTCTCATCTTCCGCCCCAGATTTTTAAGCCGTCCGTTAGGGCGGTTTTTTTATTTCAAAAAAAGATGAAAAGAAAATTCGTTAAAAAAGATTGATTTTAAATTATGTTTTTGTTAAAAAAGAATATTATTGCATTGAAAATTTTTTATCTTTCTTTTAAAAAGAAACAATTTATGGGAAAATACATGTATAAATCTAAAATTTTACTTTGCATTTTTTTTATTATCGGAATGTTTTGAGGATGTTGGATAAGTTCTTTTTATAAAGAGAAGCATTCTGAAAAGATAGCTGTTTTATATATTGCAACCGGACGATATATAAAATTTTGGGACATTTTTTACCAAAGTGCAGAAAAAAATTTTTTGCCAGGATATAAAAAACATTATTTTGTTTGGACAGATCATCAGGATAAAATTTTTCCCAAAAATGTAACACGACTATCAGCAAAATATAAGAATTGGCCGGATGTTTCTTTAAAAAGGTTTGAAATGTTTTTAGAACAAGAAGAGGCATTAAAAAAATATGATTATATTTATTTTTTAAATGCAAATTCTTATGTAAGAGCCCCTGTGAAATCCGAGATTTTCCCCTCTGAAGATCAGGGATTAACGGTCGCTTTGCATCCCGGATATTGGGGTAAACCGAATGATAGGTTTAGCTACGATAGAAATCCAAAGTCAACAGCCTATATTCCCAAGGGAATGGGTAAATATTATGTGGCTGGTGGTTTTAACGGTGGCCGAAGTGAAGCTTTTTTGAAAATGAGTCGTATTTTGGCCGAAAATACACGTATTGATAAAAAAAACGGTGTTATGGCTTTATGGCATGACGAATCACATCTTAATAAATATATTTTAGATAAAAATTCTTTGATTTTATTGCCTAATTACAGTTATTGGTATGCGGGCAATGTTTTTTTTAAGCTGTTAAAAGGAACGGCTAAAATTGAAATAGTGGAAAAAGGGTTACCTGAATATGGTGGCAGAAAATATTTGCGTGGTGTGACAGATGAACCGAATGATGGAAAGATGCCTGAAGGAAGTTTGAACCTTATCCACCCGAAATGGAAAGATTTTTTGATTCCAAAAAATGGAAAATACTATCGTTTTTCAAGAAATGATTGTGGTGTTATTCAGCGTTCCGGTGATGAAATTATTGTTATATGGGATACATATAAAACGGAAAATTTGTTGCACTTGAACGAAAAGGCTTTTATTATTACACAGAAAATTAAATTTTTTTAAGTGACTTATTGAAATAAATACAACATTGATTGCTTTGTGTTCTTGTAATATATATTATCAGGTAAAATCACAAAAACCCACCTGAACAGGTGGGGTATATTGGTCGAGCTGACGACTATAAAACCTAGAACACTATGTCCCTTCATCATCAATCTCTTATCTTAATTAAAATATACTGTAAATACCCACAAATTACAAGCTTTTTTTTATTGTTTTGTAAAATATTTTAATGTGGTTTGTATTTTCCCCATCTCATCAAATTATCTTACTTGTCATCAAAAAAGATTATAGCTAACTACATATTTCGTTGAAACATATTGATTTTTAATGATTTTATTTTTTGATTTTGTAGCCACATTAAATATTAAGAAGCAAAGAACGTATAGTTATTCCATATTCATTTAATTGATATCCTCGTCCACAAGATTCTGTACCAGATAAATTTCCAGCATTGTATCCTGTTTCAATTAAAAAAACACAAAAATATAGTTGGTCTAAAGACATTCCAGGAATTTTGTCATGACTGGCAAAGTATTCAGAATTTTCGGTTTCAAAATTTTTTAAATGCAAAAGATCTGCATAATAGCACTTTGATATATAATCATTAAAAATGAAATAATAAAAACATGTTTTTGAACGATCAACTTTTAACAGAAAATTATTTGACAAATATAAAACCGAAAGATACTTGCAACTAAATTATAAAGTTGAATTGCAGAGCAAACCAAAAATTACTTTAAGTTCGGAACATGTGGTCTATGATTGGACAACAAAAGATGATCCCAAATTGGATGCATTTTTAAAAGAAATTGTAAAACAATGGGAGATTCATAAATGACAGTTCCCGTGTGTTACCTTATTTGTGGATTTTTAGGGGCTGGAAAAACAACCTATTCTAAAAAGTTAGACTCTAAACTAAAATTATTTATTACACTAAATTAAAAAAAAGATTGATTCTTTCTTCAATATAATATATAATAGAAAAAAAATTTTAAAGAGTAATAATGTTAAGATTTTCTTCTGTTGTTGATGACATAACGTTTGAAAAAATTAAAAAGAGCAAAAAAAACGTAAAGTTTTATTTGCGTGATGAGAAACACTCTAGTCTATCCATTAATGATAGTTTCTATTTATTAAATAAAAATAATGCGGGTCTCGCTCTTTTGGTTAAGACTATAAAAGTATCTAGAGATCTTAATTCGTTAATACATAAATTTTCTTTGAAAGATCTTGGCGAACCTAATTACAATTCCGCATATTTAAATATCAAAAAATGGTTTTCAAATTCAGATATAGAAAAATATTCTATTATGGCGGTATCTGTGGAGGTGATACATGAATAAGATTAATTTTATTACGTCCAACAAAGGAAAAATAAAATCACTAGAAAATAGTTTGAAACTTAATAATATAGACGTGCAGATATGTGCCAAAAACTTAGATATTATGGAACCTCAATTTGATACCGTTCAAGAGGTTTCAAAATATAAGGCATTAAAAGCTTTTGAGATATTGAAAGAACCTGTTTTAGTAGAAGATGGAGGATTTTCTGTATTTGGATTAAACGGCTTCCCTGGTGTTTATACCAAATATGTTCTGAAAACATTAGGTGCGGATGGTATTCTAAAATTAATGCATGGGATTGAAAACAGGTCAGCTAAATTCATAAGTGTCGCAACATTTATTAATAAAGACGGTGATATTTTTCAATTTGAACGTGAAGGTGGAGAATTTGAAATATCAAAAGAACAAGTTGATATTCAATCTCCTTTTGCATGGTCTGAGCTCTGGAAAATAATATATTTAAAAGAATACAATAAAAACCTTTGCGAACTCTCAGAACAAGAGGTTTCCGAATATTATGGAAAAGCTGGAGCCAATGGTAGCATTCAAAAATTTGTTAATTGGTATATAAATGATTATAAAAGATAAATTAACTTTCTGTGGCAACTCTTCAATTGACCACATCATAACTTATCAAGGTACAAAGGATGTAATAGGCGGAAGCGCTGTGAATGCAGCTATTGCAGGAAGTTTATTCGGAAATAAAGAAATATCTATAATCTCAAGCATAGGCTATGATTTTCCCATAGATGTATTAGATAAGTTAAATATAGATACACAGTATATACAACAATATAAAAACAAATTCGTTCAATATTGATGAGATAAATAATAGGATTTCCTTAATAAACAGTGCTTATGTTCCTATAATTATACCAGAGCAATTAACTACTAACCATTTGCATATATCCTGCAGAAAAGGCGTTCCTTTCACCGATGCTATGAATAAAATTCATGCCCAGTCCTACTCTTTAGATGTTATGTGGTCTAGTATAAAGGATTTTTTACCGGAATTATCAGCCTGCCTTAAAAAGGCTGATTTTTTATTTTGTAATGATAGTGAATTTATAATTATGCAACGTAATGGCTTAATCAATATCGATTCATTACCTCAAAATTTATCAATATTTATCACAGATAAAACAGGGGTTTTCTACCAAAAAGGAAATAACAGAAAATACTTTACGACAATCAAAACAGATGATGTTATTAGTACAGTTGGTGCCGGGGATACATTCCTCGGAAGCTTCTTGTCTTTGTTTAATGGCAAAAATTTAAATGAAGCTGTTTATCAAGCATTAGCTATAGAAATAATTAATGAATATGGCGCAGAAATTGGTAAAAATGGCTTCCCTAAATTTTTACCAGGAATTAATTTAATGCATGGATTACCAGGGCAAACAGAAAAAACTCATGAAATAAATATAGAATTCTTAAATAAAATTTATCAAAATCGCCTACAAACACATAGATTATTCTACCGCTATATGACACCTGCAGAAGGAATCATTTCCTCTCAAATTAAAGAAGATTTTGATTATTACAATAAATGTAAAAATGAAATCATGCAAAATTTTGTTATTCCAATGCAAAAATATGTTTATCCCAAAGGTCGACAATTAAGAGGATTTAGAGAAGTTGTTTTTGAAAATGGAGATTCCTTCTTAAGAACTTTAGGAACATGCTCTATAAAAGTTATGATTGAAAATAAAAAACTAACTCCTTATGATACTTATAATATACAAATATTAGATACTATTGATTCTAAGTTATTAAAAGGTGAGATTATAAAAGGAAACTAGCTATGCGTAACAGTGAACAAATAAAAGCTATAGAAATTATGGCATCTCAACCTGAGGTGAAAGATGCTGTCATAAAATCTCATGACAATAATCCATGGTGGCCTAAGGATGTTAAAGATTGGCGAATGAAAATGCTTGTAGCTGGATTAAGTACAAGAGTTTCTTTCCGAATGCTTGGAAGCTATACGAATACTATCAATAATTTTTTAACACATACTTATGATGAGATAAAAGAAACCACGGATAATGATTTAAGAATAATGTTGAAACCACTGGGATTACCAGATGCCAGAATAAAATTTGTCAGGAGCATGAGCCGATATATAGATAACAACCTACAATCAAAAGACATTAAAAATATCCCTAATTTAGAAATGATTGCAGGTATTGCAAAAAATGTTGATGGTGCTTCATACAAAGTCGGCCAGTGCTGTGTTTTATATGCAAAAGGATATTACTGTGGGATTATGCCCGTTGATAGTGGCATGAAAGACATGTTAGCTCCTTGTTTGGGATATAAAACAGGAAAAACAGCTATTGCTCATGAAACTGTAAGAGAACAATTAGAAGCATTTACTAAATCTCATGATTGGATAGAAATTGCGAACAAACTAGGGTATGATAAAAAAATAACACTTCCTAAAGATAAGCCATTAACATGGTGGGTTCATTTAGTTATGATAAATTATAAACGCCATTTCTGTAATAACCGGAAACCAAATGAATGCCCTCTTTTAAAAGCTGGCATACCCTTAAGTGCGATAAAAGGATGTCAACGATGAATGATTTTATTATACTAGAGGGATGTGATGGTGTTGGTAAAACAACTTTAGCTAATTTGCTGCTTCATAGAGGATATAAATCTCTACATTTTGATTATGATCCAACCTTATCAATAAAAGAAAAATATCAACGAATATTATCAAAAGATTATGGTGATAATATTGTTTTAGATCGCTCTTTTATATCTGAAATGGTTTATGGGCCATTAAAACGAGGTTATTCTCGTCTTTCTGATCAAGATTTTTTAGAATTATTACAAATGTTAAATAAACGGGGAGGACGAGTTATTTTATTAGACGCATCTCCTGAATCTATTTATGAGCGAATACAAAAAAGAGGTGATGCAGACGATAAAAATATGGATTTAGCTCAAATAACAAGCATTAGAAATTTGTATAAGCAAATTCTGTCATCAAGACAAGAATGTCCCATTGATATTATTAGAAACGATAGAGAAATACCTCAAAACATTTTAACAAGATTACAACTAACAGAACCACCTTTGCAATGTTTAATTTTCGATTTTGATGAAACAATTTATCATCCGGAAGCAACAACATTACCTCAACAGTTAGTTTATAGAATGTCTAAATTTATTAAAGATAAGTTTAATTTATCGTACAGAGAGGCTAGAGAATTAAGTCGAAAATACCGATTAGAATATGGTTCAACTGTTGTTGGTTTACAACGGATACACAATATTGATCCCAAAGAATTTGTAGATTATTCTTATAACTTGGATCTAGGAGAATTAAAAAGAGATCAAAAACTTAAAGAACAGCTTCACTCAATACCAGAAAAAAAAGTAATTTTAACTAATGCCAATGAAATATATGTTGAAAAAGCTTTATATATCATGGGTATTAGAGATGAGTTTTCTGATATTATTGGAATTAATCGAACCAATTTTGTTCCAAAATCCAATCCTGTAGGTTATGAAATAGCAATTGATGGCCATGCTGATTCTGGCAAAAATTGTATTATGTTTGATGATCAAGTTGCAAATTTAAGAATGGCCAAAAGATATGGTATGGAAACTGTTCTATGCAATAAAGCTGAAAATAATTTGCAGGGAGTGGATCATATTACAAAACATCTAAACCATGACTTATTAAATATTGTTTCTAAAATAAAAGGTAGAAAAAAATGAAACATATTGGTTTTCTTATACCAGCATCAAATATTGTAGCAGAACGAGAGCTATATACAAGATTAGTTAAAGATGAACTATCAGATATTTCATTTCATTTTGCCCGACTTAAATTTCAAACGCCATATGGTGTAAATGAAGAAAAGTATACACAGGAACTTATCGATAGTATACCTATTACCCTGACAGAATTGGAAAGAATCAAATTATATAAAACAGCAGTTTTGTGTACATCTGCTGAAATTTTTGCCAAAAACACCGAAAATTTATTATTTCCATTATCTGCAGTAATATCTTATTTAAAGTGTATAAATAAATCTCATCCTTTAATTATAACGCCGTATAATAAGAACATTGGTAATGTTGTTACGCAAACAATGCAAAATTCGGGCATATTTATTTCTAAAGAAATACATCTAGATATTAAAAACAAAGAAGATTTAATTAATTTTAGTAACACTAAGTTATTAGAATTAATAGAAAATCAGATAGACAAACATATTGATTCTATCTGTGTTTTATGTACAAACTTTGCAACTATTCATTTAGAAAAAGATATTGAAGAAGAATTTAATGTGCCTTTTATATCAAGTAACAAAGCAATTTATATGGCTATTTTAAAATAAAGCATTCTTACCAAGAATTTGCAAATGACTTTATCATGTCAGTTTAACCAAGTCTAAAAAATAAATCACATTGAAGATATTATAAAAAGCAATTTTTTTATCTCTATTTTACACACATTTCATCATAAACGATGTTGTTTCGGTCAATTTGACGGATGGTTTCGGGCGTATCTTGTTCGTAATCTGCATAAATTGGCTCGTAAATCAGGCAAAAATCACCGTTTATATTTGTTGTGCAACCGCTTAATACGATTAGTGTCAGATAAAGAAGTACGTGCTTGAATTGCTTTGTTAAGAGCATTGAGTTCCCCTTTCATTTGATGATTTTCGGCAGTTTCCTTGGCTTGCCGATAGCCGAATAAATATAGAAATAAAGAAATTGCTACAAAAATAAGTGTTTTAAATTTTTTCAATAGGTTTAACATCCTGTTTACTCCTTTCAATACCAATATCCCGTACACCACTGATCCCCAGCATGATACCGAGACTGGTTAATAATTGTTCCCATTCTACTAATCCCACATCAAAATAGGGGGCAATAATACAGTTATTAATGAATCCATAACACAAAACCCATCCGATAACTGGTATCCAAAGTCTCTTTATTTTTTTCATATGAGGTCAATCCCTTTCTGTATTGTTTCGTCTTTATAAGGTTGAATACCGTTTTCTATGCGGATGATGGCTTTAATAAAAACCGTTAAAATGTCTCGCTCTTCAATATCAATCGGTTCATCCGGATATCGACCAATTTGTTTTGAAACCGATTGAATATAAACCTGAGTTTGATTCTCGTTTGGTGGTGCGTACCGGCTGATTATTGAGCGAATGGTTTTTAATCCGTAAAGTTTTTTATAATTGATTAAAACTTTGGCTAACGCCCGAATACCATAAACAGCATTTGTAAATACACAAAAGGACGGATCTTGTTCTTTCCCGTCCTGTTTTAATCCGAGCCAATTTTCTCCCCATCTGATGTTTCCAGGGTTATTGTTTCGAATGCCTCTTGGCTGTCGTGTTTGGTTCATGATGTAAACTCCATATCATTTCTCGTAAATCGTCAATTTTAGTTTCCAGTCGGGCGATATGCGTCTGAGTTGCATACTCTTTGGCCACCGCTACTTTGAATTCGTTTAAATCTCTTTCAACACTTTTGATTTCCCTCCGTTGTTCTCCCAGTTTATAAAAAAACCAGCCAAAGGCCGGTACGCAGATGATCTGTAAAAATTGAATCCAATCCATTGGTTTTCTCCATAAAAAAAGCCGAGCGGTTAAACTCGGCTTGTATGCTACCTGAATTATAAATTAAAAGTGATAAATTTCTCCATCAGCAGGTATTAAAATTTTATCGGCAATATTGCGCTGATGTAACTTTTCGCTTAAGGTTTGGCGATTTAATGTTGCATGCGCCACATTATCCATATGGCTGGCGATAATTTTTGCATTTGGGCACACTTTATGAACGTTTGCCACATCACCGTCGTCCATAATCAAACGTCCGAAAGTGTTAAAAGTCGCCGCACAAGCGTTCAGAATAATAACTTCCGGCTGATATTGTTGCAAAATCTTTTGAACTTCATCATAAAAAATCGTATCTCCGGCCACATAAACCGACTTTTCGTTTTTATGTTGCAAAATAAATCCGCTGGCCTTTCCGCAAGGAACTTTTGTACCATGTAATGCCGGTGTTTTAATAAGCGTAATTTCACCGATTTGCGTATTTTCCGTCATAACTTGCACATCTGTAAATCCGGACTTTTTCAGTACTTCGGCATCGTCCTTATTTTGCACAAAAACCGGTGTATTGTGATTTAAATCTTTACCGACTGTTCCATCAGGATACATATCAATATGGTCCGGATGAATATGGGTGATGATATAGTAATCAACCCCGTTTAATATCTCCGCAACTGATTTGGGCAACGAACATATCGGCATAGCAAGTTCATTGTGTTCAGCGCAAATTGCCTCGCTTTGCATACCAAGTTCCTTAAAAGTGCCGTTACTTCCTTGTGGCGCAAGCCATGGATCAACCAAAAACTTTTTATCGGCATATTCCAAAACAATTGTCGCATTGCGTATTTGTTCAAATTTCATTTTGCTATCCCTTCTTTAAAAATTTTTATAAATCGCAACATTCACCGCATGATTTATTTTCTACCTGAAAATTGCAGTGAGTAATTCCGAATTTATCTTTTAAAAGCTGTGTTGCTTCCACAATAATATCATTGTTATCACTTTCAATATGGCATTCAATCGCCACATTATGTTCACTGATACACCATAAATGCAAATGGTGCACATTTTTGATATTTTTTATGGCAAGCAAAGAATTTTTGACTTGTTCTATATCAATGTTGTCGGGAACGGCATTCATCAAGATATTTACAATCTGCGGAAAAGACACAACCGATTGAAAAATCATATAAAAAGCAATAATCAAGGCCACAATCCCATCAACCCGATATAAATCAAACCATATAATACAAAGGCCGGAAATAATAACGCCGATTGAACCGAATGCATCTGCCAAGTTATGAATAAACACCATTTTCATATTGCTGTTGTGATGAGCGTCATGATGCGAAATTTTTGCCGTTAAGGCATCAATAATAAGCGCCAAAACCGAAATCCAAATAATCAGCAGTCCATCAATTTGTTGCGGATTTATCAGCCGTTCAATTCCTTCTACCAACAGATAGCAACCGGATATAAAAAGCAATATCAGATTAACAAATCCACCTATAATTTCAGCTCTTTTGAAACCGTATGTGTATTTTGCCGAAGCTTTCTTGTTTCCTATCTTAAACGCAATAACGGCAATCAAAATTGAAAAAGCATCAGAAGTATTATGCAGTGCATCTCCTATCAAAGAAACACTGCCGGAAATTATACCTCCTATTATTTCAGCAACAGACAAAAGCATATTGATTGCAAACGATAAAATCAGCAATTTAACGGACTTTTGTGTTACCTCATTATGATGATGGTGATGATGAATATGCTCAGACATTATTTATTCCTTTTATTTAATCATCTGATTTATCTAAAAGCCCGATAAGCTCATCAATTTTTTTCTGTTGCTCGGCTTTTGAGGTAGAAAAAGAAGCGGCAACGCAATGTTGAATGTGTTTTTGCAAAATGTTTTTTTCAACACTTTTCAATGCAGAACGCACCGCTTTAATTTGATTGACAATATCCAAACAATAACGTTCTTCTTCTATCATCTTTTTTATTCCATCTATCTGACCGGAAATGCGGTTCAGGCGAGGCAAGTTTTCCGAATGATTCGGTTTTGATTGTATAGTCATTGGCTTTACCTATTTATTATCGCCGCAGTGGCAAGAATCGCAGCATTTATTTTCTTTGGTGCATTGACAGTTATCACCGCAGGTACAATTTTCACCGCAATGGCATTCTTTACCATTTTTTCCGCACTGACAATTTTCACCGCATTGACAGTTTTCGCATTTACAATTCGGATTATTACATTTTCCCATTTTTATTCTCCTGTTAAAAAAATTACGTTCAAATATACATATACCCCCTATATGTATAAATGTCAAGATGTTTTTTTTAATTTTGATGTACTCGGCTATCCTCAATAACCGCTGTTATTTCTACCTTGGTGGAGCGTGGATGTATGCCCGTTACACGTGCAAGCACACTCCATTTATCGGCAGTTCCAAAGGCAAAATGCGTTCTTTCAGCATCAGTGCCTGTTAAAATGTCAATGTCCGGTTCTTCCGATAAGATAACCTCTGTCGGAAGTGAACCGGCAGTCACAACATACGGACCGGATAAAGACCCGTTTTTCTTTCGTAATGCCAAATAATGTGTTTGACCTTCTTCAAACTTGACCGGTTCGGACAGGCTTAGAGTTAATCCGTTTTGCTCTGTCACTTCACCGCCTTGTCCCCATTTGGCCATATCGTGTGTGATAGCGATCAAGTCGCCATAACTGGGGATTAGGCCTTCCAATTCTGTTGAAGAAGTCACGATTCGCCGCCGATACCTGTTTGCCAACGCCATATAGGTCGCTTCCCGTAGAGCTTGCTCTTTATTCGTGCAGCCAAACAGTTCCACCGTGGCGGTTTTGTCTGAGGTTGAGCCGTCAAACGAACCGGTTATTTCGGAGGTTTTCCAAGTCTTTTCCGAAAAATACTGAACACAAACGCTGTCGGCTGTGTCTTCGGACGGCATCACATATTGTATGGACAGGCTGTTCTTTACAATATTTCGTGGTCCAAAGAGTGCCACCGGTATGTTTTTCGGCTCATCCCGAACGAACCGAACAATGCCGCCTTGAATAAACGGAATAGCCCGTCCAACCTTGGCACAGCGGGATAACGCTTCATAAACGGTCAGCTTGCTATCAAACACAGCGTTAAATGTATCGCCTCGGCTATTCCAAGTCTGATCCAAATTATAAAGAGCTCGCAGGTCTATGTTCTTGTCTGCCAGTTTTGCTCCATAGTCGGCTTTTAGAATATCCGCCAACGCCCACGCGATTGACCGAGTCACAACCGGAGAAGACCAACCGGAAGTTGGAGACCATGTCGGCAGTTTTCTTGTGACAATACAGTTCACCATGCGGGAGGATCGTTGAGACAGGTTATCGGTGGCTTTCATAGTTATAGCCAGCAATGTCACGTTCCCATAGTCTTTATCTGACACGATATAGCCCTTGGCTGAACCCCAGCGAATTTCATGTCCGGCACGTGAGGATGTGTCTTTGGCATCTAACCGAGTAGCTCTGACCTCATACCTGCCGGTTGTAACCGAATAAGTATAGGTTTTATACATGGCATTGTGGTTATTGCTTGTAATACTTTCCGTTCCAAGAGTAACCCAATCACCCAGCGCATTATCTTCATCATCAATCCGCCTGGCATCGATACGCCATTGAATGGTTTTATTGGCCATGGTGCCATTGTCGTTTGCGTAATAACAACCCCGTTGAAAAGCTACATCAATTTCAATTTTATTGATAACACTTTCGGTCGGGTTTAACACAAACGGACCACAAATGGTATCCTTTAATAGTTCCTGACCTGCCACTTCGTTGGAAGTCACCACATCTTCTTCAAAAAGCGTGTTTTTACCACCCGGTGGAATGATTTGATAGGTTATTTCTTCAAATGAGCTGATAGGCGTGTCCTCAATGCGGATTTGTTCGACATTGTATTCGCCTTGACCTATGCAATGGAGCTGATAGACGTATTGCTCGTTGTTTGCATATTTATAATAAGGCTGACTGGCAAAATCAGGATATATCAGGTGCCGACCATAAATAACCGGAATAGGATTACCAAGACGGGCCTGATTACCTTGAGCCTGTAAAGAATAGGTTGGGCTTTGGGTTAGACTTGAGGTTGTCATTCCATTTAAGGAAGCCTTAGGTGTAGGCACAAAGGTGTTAATCAAAATACCACCTCCGACCGAAACAGCTGCCGCCGCAACACCGCCCCAAACGGCACCATAAGCGGCACCCACAGCACCGCCTGTATAAACAGTTGCTACGATTAAGGCCACCGTTAGGACAATTTGCAACGGATTAGAGCTTTTACCACCGCCACCCAGCGGCAGAGCGACAAAACTGACAACAGACTTTTGATATAAGACCATATCCCAGTCTTTGCGGAGTTTTGCCACACCATTAACAAAACAGACGGTCGGGCGCGATAAATCCACCTTTTGCGATTTGACAATTTGCCAAATACTCTGTTTTTTGGACAAAACTTTGCTTATCCGCCCTTTATTTGGATTAAACGGATTTGTGAAATAATTAAAATAAACCATTGTTTTATTCCATAAAAAAATCCCTCACTATGTAAAGTGAGAGATTTAATAAATTATATTTTATAAACTATTCTAAAAAAGAAACACCTGTAAGGAACTCATTATTTTCTTTTTTTAAGGCCTCCATATTTACTCTTAGTTGTTCTGGATATTTTTGAAATTCTCTTTTCATACGTTGAATTCCAGCACCACATAAATAAGCTGGAGTATTTTTTCCTTTTATCCCTAATGAGGGAATATTTTCATTAAACATAGGGATTTCGACAGTACGTCCAAATAATTGTTCAATAGCTTTATTTGTTAATTGAATAAAATATGGTATTCTTACAACGTTATATCCTAAAGTTTTATAAAATTCTGTTTTTTCAATATCTTTCTGAATGTTTTCAGGATTTGTATAATGTGGAATACCATCAAATTCGATAATTAATTTCTCTCGTTCACTTCTATAGTCAGGACGAAATCTACGTCCACAATCAGGGATTATTTGATTATGTATCCAATCATGTGTATTTGGAAAGATAACAGCCAAATACTCTTCTAATCCAGTTCTGTGTAAACCGGTATCTTTATCTAGTCCGGCTCTTTGTGCATCCTCTTTTGTTTCTCTAAGAAAACCCCATTTTTCAGTCATTATCCTCTCCTAAGATTATATAATAACTACTTTAAAACATAAATATTTGTCAACATGATTATTGCTTCACTCGGTAATAACTGTCTAAATACCAACCACAGGTGTTTAAGGAACGAACATTCTGAAATACGACACCGCTATCCCTAACACAATGCAGAACGCCACCGCCGTCTATATCTAACCATAACCCGGCGTGAACGGGATTTTTTGATTGCCTCATTAAAACAACATCTCCGTTCCGAGGTGTCGGTACTTCAATAAAGGCTTGAAATGCCAAGTCCACCTTAAAGGCATGAAGGACATCTCTTAAATTATTCGGATTAATGTTGACCGGTGGCACATCATGGCCAAACTCGTGCAACAACACATAACGGACAAAGCCCCAACAATCAAACTGGTCGGGTCCTTGTGCACCAGCTACCCACGGCAAGCCGATATATTTGTTCGCAAAATGTGTCATCTACTCAACCCCGGATATTTTTTGACGGTATAATTTTCTGCCGGAAAGGATTTGTTGCCGATGTCCATCATGCGGGCCGTAGCGGTTATTTTATAGCAGTCCACATGAATATCTGTAATAACCAGGGTTATCGGCGGGTCCATCTGCGGCGTTGTCAGGTCGTCAGACAGATATGGCCGGTATGTCAGATCGATCATGTCTTGTGTCTCTATAGACCGGTCAAGATAAGCGATCATCTCGGTTGAAACGTTGTCGATCGTGACCGAAATCTCAGGTGTCGGCGTGTTGTTGACCGGTGGCAATTCCAAGTCAAAGGCCATGGCAACAAACTCCACAGCTTCACCCGGATTTAGAGGGGCCGAGTTTTCAAGCGTACAAGTGTGGCTGACGTGATCCCGAACAACCCGAATAGCGGTTGGATTACCATTCTCATCCACAAACGAGGGATGCCTTAACTCTAATGTGTGCAATAAAATCACATCACTGGGTGCCGAGGCATAGGCTTCTTTTAATGCTTCTGATAAAGTGTTATCTGTCATTTCATTTTTCCTTAAATATCCTCAACAAGTTCACAGATTTTTGAATGGTAAACCTTATTCCCTCGCATCACGACAATTGTATCTCCAACAATAACCATACTTTGCCGATACCATGTTGTTGAGGTAAATGGCATTTTATATTTTTTGTAAGTGGAAAAATCAGAAGTCGAATAGATTCTTGATTGGTCTATAATATAATACAGTCCGTTATAATAAAGGACATTAAAAGAATAGTGCTCGGCATTAAAACCTTCCGGTTTTGTTAACTCACTCCAATTTGTTCCGTCTGAACTTCTGATAAACTTATCACTCCAGTTGTAATGGTAAAAATAACCGATCGGGAGGGTGTAAATCTATCTCCCTTATTAAGCCGTTTTAACTCTTGGACTTGATTCCACAAATCCATGGGGATGATAGCTTCGTGCAAACCGTCAAACAACTCGTTTTTATAGGGGATTTTTCCGATATATATAGGGTTACGAAGCATATTATTAACGATAGCATGATTAAAGGCTATGTTGACAGGCTCTATTGAAGACGGTAGTTTACGTGGTTTACTATGGTACCCCATTTCTTTTGCGTTCCGGCTAACTTGGACTTCAGACCGGCACCGGAGGTACTCTTCAAAGATATATCGAACAACCTTGGCTTCTTCGGGATTAACCACTAACTTCTTATTTTCTACATCATACCCCAAAGGAACGCTTCCACCGGTCCACATCCCTTTTTTCTTTGTGGCGGCAATTTTATCTCGGATACGCTCAGCACTGACTTCACGTTCAAATTGGGCAAAGGATAACAAAATATGCAGGGTTAACATACCCATGGAATCACAGGTGTTAAAGTGTTGTGTTACAGAAACAAAGGAACAATCGTGTGCATCAAAAATTTTAATCAGTTGTGCAAAGTCTAGCAAGGAACGGGTAAGACGGTCAATTTTATACACGACAATCATGTCCACTTTATCATTTTTGACGTCTTCCAGTAATCGCTGTAACGCAGGACGTTTCATGGTACCACCGCTATATCCACCATCATCATAACGGTCAGGAATGAGTGTCCAACCTAAATGTTTTTGACTTTTAATATAGTTTTCGCCGGCTTCCCGCTGTGCCTCCAACGTGTTAAACTCTTTATCCAACCCTTCCTCTGTTGATTTACGGGTATAAACTGCACATCTGATTGTTTTTTGTTCCATGTCTTATCCTTTGTATTTTTCTAATTCGAAAAAGTGATTGCCCGAAATTTTAAAGCCGGTTATCAGTTTGGCAACGCTGGACAGGCTTTTGTATTTGTTCCCTTGGTATTCAAATCCCCCGGGAACGATTTTAACCGAGTGTTCTATACCTTTATACTCCCGAACAATGCGGGTACCTTCCGGTGGCAGGTGTAGGCCTTTTTTCTTCTTTTTTTCTAGGCAAAGTTCAGAGATTACTTTCTTCGTTGAGGCGTTTAATCCTCCGTATGCCAACTCTTGCATCCGGTAAGCTATCCGACTGATATAAAACTCTCGCTTTTGAGCTTCGCACTCTGTACCAAAATAGTGCTTCCACAGATGACGCAACTCAGAAATCGGGAGTGTTTGTAATTGAGCTATTTTTAATGCTATTTCCATTGTTCTACTCCTTTCTTGTTGATTGTGTTGCTATGAATGCTTGGATTTTTAGTATTATCAAGCCCTTTCTCGACTATTTCGTCTTTTTCTTTGGCCTCTAAAAACAGTAAAAACTCCGGTATAATTAATTGTATTAAACTTTCGATTTGGGTCATCTTGACCTCCTTTCGAAAGGTAAAAAGCCCGGACATCGATTTTTCGTCCCCCAAAAATGAAAAAAATTTCAATTATTTTTTAACCAATTGATTTTCAAGAATTAAAAAACAGAAAAAAATCTCGATTAAAATTTTCGCAACCGCTTTTTTGACTAGTTGAAGCGGTTGTGAAAAACGATAGAATATCATTTTATGCGAAGCAAGCAAAGTCAATAAGTTGGGGGGATTGTGTGCAGGCTAAAAAAGCACATCTCGTAAGTGTATATCTTTTTCAAAAAAGTATATGCCAAAGCGGATTTGAATTAAAAACCCCAAGATATTTTATCAAAAATCAAGTCTTGAAAAGTGCCTGTTTTAGCGGCCTGCGGGGTAATTTAGGCACAAAAAAAGCGAAAGGATATCCTTTCGCTTTCAACTATTGGTCGGATTGACCCCCTCTAAATTAGAAAACGGA
Organism: uncultured Alphaproteobacteria bacterium; assembly: GCA_944392145.1. Lineage (GTDB taxonomy): Bacteria > Pseudomonadota > Alphaproteobacteria > CAAHEQ01 > UBA3637 > CALXVS01. The sequence goes on from CALXVS010000011.1 coordinate 36,464, forward strand.
TACCACCCGAAATACTTATAAAGTACTTATAGCAGATAAATGCAGAAAACACAAGACCTTTCTGCAATTTTTTTTATAAAAAAATGCCAAGGCGGGCGAACTTTCTAACCTAAACTGGTGGGGTTGAGTTTTAGATACTGACCGCCTTGTTTGATGTTCATTTTTTTATTTAATTACAATGACATATACCGACAGATATGGCGGCTTGTAAATTTTTTTATTTTTTTTGAGGGAATTTTTCAATCTCCGGGGGAGTTACATTTCGAAAGGAGGTCAAAATGACCCAAGTAGAAAAATTGATAAAAATAATCATGCCGGATTTGCTCCGGTACCTAGAAATGGTAGAAAGTGGCGAAATTATTCAGAAAAGACTGGATAAAAGAAAAAATCCAAGCATTCATTGTGACGACGAACAAGAATTGGAAATTGATGGAGGTTCACAATGCAATCAATAGCAGTCCAAATAGCATTACTTCAACAGAAGTCTGTGCTGGAACTACAAGAACTGTGGAAGAAATACTTTAATGAGCCAACGACTATTCAAAGTAAGGAATTTTTTGTATCTCGTATAGCTTATCGCATACAGGAATTGGCATACGGAGGCTTACCTCGAGAGCAACAACAGTTGATCGCTCAGATGTATGTTCCTCCGGAGATGCGCAAAAATCTTCCACCGGTGGGAACAAGGATTATACGCGAATATCACCAAGTTGAGCATTCTGTTACTATTTTGAATGATGGATTTGAGTATAACGGAATGAAGTTTCCAACGCTTTCGGCCATAGCAAAAAAAATTACCGGCCGGAAAATATCAGGAAGATACTTTTTTGGAATAGATAATTAAAAGGAGAAACCATGGAACCGCAAAAAAAAGTCAGATGTGCAATTTACACTCGTAAATCAACAGATGAAGGTCTTGAAAAAGAATTTAATACTTTGGAAGCCCAACGTGAAGCCGGAGAAAATTACATTAAGAGTTTTAAGCATCAAGGTTGGGAAGCCTTACCAGACCACTACGATGATGGTGGTTTCAGCGGTGGCAATCTAAAGAGGCCTGCCTTACAACAACTATTGAAAGATGTTGAAAAAGGTAAAGTTGATATGATTGTTGTTTATAAAATAGACCGTTTAACCCGTTCTCTTCTCGATTTTGCACAGCTCGTAAAAACGCTTGAAAAGCATAATTGCTCTTTTGTATCTGTTACACAGCACTTTAATACTTGCGATTCCATGGGAAAGTTAACATTAAATATATTGCTGTCGTTTGCACAATTCGAGCGTGAGCTTGGTGCAGAACGTGTCCGGGATAAAATTGCGGCCAGCCGTAAAAAAGGAATGTGGACCGGTGGATCGGTTCCTCTTGGCTACACTCTTAAAAATAAAAAATTGATTATTGAACCGGCTGAGGCAGAGATTATACGTTTTATTTTTGAAGATTATGCTCGTACTAGATCAGAATTACTTACAACACAGCACGCCATCGAGCGCGGTTACACACCTAAAGAACGGAAAAATAAAGATGGAACCCTTAAGAATAAAGAGGTTTTTAATCACTCAATGGTTAATCACATTTTGAACAATCCTCTTTATTTGGGGAAGATGCCATACAAAGGAGAGCTATACGAAGGTCAGCACAAGGCTATTATTTCACAGGATTTATGGGATAGAGTAAAAAGTCTAAAATCGGATAATTTAGGAAATGCATTTTGTCCGTCAAGATCAGTAAAAAACAGCTTATTAAAAGGTCTGTTAGAATGTGAATGTTGTGGCACCATGATTCCAACTAGATGTAAGCGCGGCAACAAGTACTATGAGTATTACACTACTTTAAAATCTGTAAAAGAAGGTGCAAAAGCACATCCGTGCAAAATTGGAAGTGTTCCTGCTGGGGAACTCGACACTTTTGTTTTAGAAAAGATACAACAAATATTTAAGTCGCCGAAGATAATGCGAGAGATGGCAAAACAGCTTGAAGAGGCTAACCCCAAGTATTCAGCAAATGATGCTTATAATCTTGCGAATAATATAGGCGAAGTGTTCCAGTACTTTGAACCGGCAACTGTCCACGATTTTATTTCAGAGGTTGTTGAAAAAGTAGTTTTGCACCAAGAATTTATTGAGATAAAATTACGTCCATATGGGGCTGATATTTTTGAAAATCAGCTTACAGAACCTGATAAATGCTACTGCAAAGAAAGTTTAGTTCTAAAATATCCTGTAAAGTTTGGGAGAAAACGCGGAAGCATGAAAATTGTTGAACCCACAAATCCAACTAAGGATATGCCGGCACGAGATGAAAAACTTTATAATGCAGTTACACAAGCCTTTTATTTGAAAAATGAAATGGAAACTAAAAAGATATCATTAGCAGAGTTATCACGACGAGAGCATTGTGATCATACTTATATTGGTCAAGTGGTGCGCCTTACAACTTTAGCACCGGACATTATAATGGCCATTATTGAGGGTAGACAGCCAAAACTTTTGACCTTAAGAAGATTACTTCGCGAACGCTTCCCATACTCATGGGAAGAGCAACGCAAGGAATTAGGATTTAATCCTGCATAACATTATAAACAAATTGCTCTTTTTGTATCTATGTATGCCTGAAAAACATACATAGATATTTAATTTTATAAATTTTTCAACCGTTTATTGAAAAAAAACTAAACTAATGAATATATGGCCTTTTGTATTAATCATTAACAAAAGGTTAAAAAATGAACAAATATTTATTAGATGGGTTACCACCCAGCGTGGTAAACTATATCAAAATACATTTACGACGGATCTATTCCACGGGGCTTTTTGATAGCCAAGAACGAGAGGACTTAATTCAAGATTTAGTCCTCTTTTATTTAGAACTAATTCATAAGCTTACTGATGTGCTAGATGTAAAAGTTTACTTGGCCTTAAAAACTAAGGCTGACCACATTATGAGAACCCGACTGCGAGAACTGCAATCGGGTTTTTTAAACACAGGGTCATTAAATAGTATGTTTGAGGATGAAGGCTTTGAACCTGCATCCTCTTTTTCGCTTTCCGATTTGGAAAATTATATTTCGATAAGCGAATTAAAAAACTTTATTTCACCAAAAGAACAGAAATTTATAGAACTTGTTCTGGATGGAGAAACAATCGACAATGCTATAAGATTGGCACATGTATCTAAAAATATTCTTTATATCTTGAATGGAAAATTAGCTGAAAGGAATAAAAAACAAAAAAAATAAAAATTTTTGAGGGAATTTTTCGATCTCCGGGGGAGTTACCTTTTGTATCAACCAAAACAAAAGGAGAAAAAAATGGTTAAGCATACAAAAAGTGTATATGAAATTATCCAAAATATCCCGGTCGACAGCATGATTGCTCTCTCATTTACTCAGTTACGTGAGTTTGAAGCACAGCTAAAAGACGAAGTAATTGCACACACTCTGAAGCGTAAACAAAAAAGCAAGGAATACCACCGCGCAGTTCTTGCTCTGCGCTGGATTCAAGGTGTGATTCGGATCAAGACAATGGATGAATGCCAAGGGGTGCAACATGGATAAAAAGACAACTATTTTGTTAGACACTGCCGGCTTCCTCGCGGCTGTGCATAACTATAAGAAAAGTGAAATCGCAGATTTAATTGTTGCGCTGTGCGAATTTAATTTATACGGTTGCACTTCTGTAAAATTAACGGACATGAAAAAAATTCACTTTGATGCGATTCAAGAAGTAATTGAATTGCGCAATTCGCGTTGGCTTAAAACATGCGAGATTAACGCGCAAAACGCAAAAAAGCGAACTGCAAATCGTAAAGCGACCGCTGAGCGAAATTCAAGCGAGCCACCTGAACCAGCGCAAAGCGACCGCCCGGAAGATAAAGAGAGAGATAAAGAGAACGATAGTGAACTAGATGAAGATAAAGAGTCCGATAATGATTTTATAAATAAAAAAGATAGAAATAAAGAGGCGGAAAATGTGGATAAGTCCCGATACGTAGGTGCTCCGAGTGTTGAAGAAGTAGCGATTTATTGCAAGGAAAGTGGTTATACCATCGACCCGGTGGCGTTTGTGAAGTGGAATTCTGACCGAGGTTGGATGAATGGCAAGAAATACATCGCGCTGGATTGGCGAAAAGCTGTCCGGAAATGGTTTTGCAAAGAAAACGGTTTGTCCTACTCCGAAATGGAGAGCATGACTGACATCTGTCACGATATGCTCAGCAAGGTAAAGGGGGCGCAAGATGAAGCCAATCACACCTGAACAAATCAAAAATGATCTAGAAACAGCGGCTTATGTAGAGCGGCTCATACCTCCGGTGCGACCTCCAAAATATCGGTGCTGTATGCCGGACGTTGTCTATACTCCGCAAGAGATTGCGTTCATGGACCGCCGTCCAGTTCCACCGCAGCCAACATCGGAACAAATTGCCATCTGGGAAAAGGTAATTTTACAATGGTTGCCTATTCTTGATGTTGAAGAAAGAAGTCTCGTCTGGAAGCGAGCCTGCCACATACCTTGGAAGTTACTTTGTCGGGATTTTGGGCTCTCTAGGCCGCAACTGAATATCGTGTATTCTCGAATAATCAATTATTTACACGGTTACCTAACAGGAAAAATGTCTAGACATAAAAAGACAAGACATTTTCAAAAAAAAGTGCTATGAATCTTGGTATAATCGCGAGTGAGTGTGTAAACAAGCATTCCGATTATATTTTTATCTCGATGAAACATACCCCGCCGGTGGCAAACTGGCGGTTTTTTTGTTGTTGCAAATCATCTTAAAATCTGCCATAATCAGAACAACCTCGTCGGGTGACGTGGTGATGTGGATTTAGGCCAACTTGTCCTACTATAACGGACTAAACAGGAGAAAATAACATGCTGAAAACAGCTGAAGCGGTGTCTATCGGCCACCCGGACAAAACAGCCGATTACATTTCAAGTTACATTTTAGACAGACTTATCGAGCAGGATCCAGGCGTTCATTACGCTGTGGAAGTTATGATCAAAGATAACTGCGTTATGCTCGGTGGTGAGGTCAAAGGTTCGGTAGATATGTCAGACATCGAAACATATGTCTGCAATGCCCTCCGAGAAATCGGTTATGATGAACATTACTCTAGTATATGGAAAAATTATGCCATAGATGTTCGACATATAGAGGTCATAAACAAAATCGGTGTCCAATCGGCCGACATCAACCAAGGTGTCGAGCGCGATGGATGGGGAGATCAAGGCGTGTTTGTGGGCTATGCCTGCAAAGGCCCGGCTCTCATCAACCGCGAGTTATGGCTGGCACGTAAACTAAATGATGCTCTTTATGAACATGCAAAGACATCATCTAACCTTGGCCTCGACATAAAAACACAAATTACCATAGATGATGCAACCGGTGACATAGTGACGGCCATAGTTGCCATACCAATGTTAGAGCCGGAAGACATCAAACCATTTGTCGTTGATGCGCTCGGCCAAGAGCCAAAGTCCATCATCGTGAACGGCACAGGCATTTATCAATTCCATTCGTCCATTGCCGACTGTGGTATTACCGGTCGGAAATTGGCGTGCGACTTCTATTCTACCGCCTGTCCGATTGGCGGTGGTTCGCCATGGACCAAGGACCCAAGCAAGGCAGACTTAACCTTGAATGTCTATGCCCGTTACCTTGCAACCGAACATCTTGGCGACAATGATGAATGCTTCGTCTACCTTTCATCTTGCATCGGGAAAGCAGAATTACCAAGCGGTCTGATACGAACCGTTAAGAACGGTGTTGTTACGAACAGTCCTCTGTTCTGTAATCAGAAGCCCAAGAAGCTAATTAGATTCTTTGGTTTAGACCGTCCGATCTACACAAAACTGTGTCGCAAGACATTGCAAGCACTGACAATTGTACCGGTTGAACGAAAAAAACTGGTTGTTTAATATAGCGTTTTTCTCCTTGGCTTTGCTCCCGTTGGCTGTCAGATTTTGACAGCCGATGGGCTGGCGGGTCCTTCCTCGCTTCGGATCGTATGCGGGGCTCCAAGCCGCGGCATTTTTCTAGCGAAACACAAAAATTTTGGGTGGTCAGTGGTCACATAAAAACGCAGTAATATCAAATAGTTATAATAACGAATTAAAATTTTGGGTGGTCACTTTGTAATTTTGGGTGGTCACCCTTTGTTTTATCACACAAATTCAGGAGCAAAAATGGAATTTCAACAGAACTTTCCAGTGGATAAACTTATCCCTTACGCACGCAACTCGCGCACGCACAATGATGAGCAAGTGGCACAGATTATGGCCAGTATTAAGGAGTTCGGCTTTACCAACCCGATCCTTATCGGCTCGGATAACGTCATCATTGCCGGACATGGCAGACTTTTGGCGGCTCAACGCTTAGGCATGACAGAAGTCCCGGTCATCGTCTTACCGGACTTAACCGAAACACAACGCCGAGCCTTGGTCATTGCCGATAACCGAATCGCTCTCAACGCCGGTTGGGATGAAAAGATGTTGGCGTTGGAAATCGGCGAGCTGAAGGACGAGGACTTTGACCTAACTAACCTCGGCTTTACCGATGATGAACTAAAGGCCCTCGAGAACTTTGGCGAAATACAGGACACCGGTAATACCGAAGATGATGAGGTACCCGAGGCACCGGTCGAACCTACCTCTAAGCATGGCGACGTTTGGCAGTTGGGAAACCACCGGTTGATGTGCGGCGACACAACCATGATAGACGATTTCAAAAAGTTAATGCAAAACGACGTGGCTGACATGATCTTTACTGACCCGCCATACAATGTTAACTACGGCGCAACGATGAAAGACAAGCTCCGTTATCACACCAGTCCGAACCATGGCCGCACCATTATGAATGACAACCTGGGCGAAGATTTCGAGCAGTTCCTTTATGATGCCTGCACCAATATGCTGATGTATTGCAAAGGTGCCGCCTACGTTTGCATGAGTTCGTCCGAACTTCACACCCTTTACTCGGCATTTGTGAAAGCCGGCGGCAAATGGTCAACCTTTATCATTTGGGCCAAGAACACCTTTACCTTGGGCCGGGCTGACTATCAGCGGCAGTATGAGCCTATCCTCTATGGCTGGGTGAGCGACAAGCCTCACTATTGGTGTGGTGACCGGAACCAGTCCGACATTTGGGAATATAACAAGCCACAGCACAATGACCTGCACCCGACAATGAAACCGGTCGAGCTTGTTGAGCGCGCTATCAACAACAGTTCCAAGGTTGGCGAGATTGTTTTGGACGGATTTGGCGGTTCCGGGTCGACTTTAATCGCCTGTGAGAAGACCGGTCGAGTCGCAAGATTGATGGAATTGGATCCGAAATACTGCGATGTTATCGTGAAAAGATGGGAAGATTGGACCGGTAAAAAGGCTGTTCTGCTAGAAAGTGGCGAAATATCAAAAAATAATGCAGAAACAAGCACTTATAATGCATAATTAACTGGATAATTCTTCGAAAAAGAGCGTTCATTGACTTGTAAGATACAACAGCGAAAGGAAATTAAAATGAAAACAGTTAAAACTTACATGGTCCGCAAGCCAAGCGACCTCGACGAAGTAAAGAGCATAACCAGAGCCAACAGCGACAGACTTGAAACTGTGGCGGTGGTTGAAACCATTAACCTGACACCGGCCGAACATAAAAGAGTATGCAAGAGCCCATTAAACGACTACGGCTTCTTAAAAGGCAAAGGCGGCTACTGCGATGAGCACGAATACCGCCAGGTGGTTGAGATTACAGCAGACGGTCAGCCAACACTTTACGCTGACCCGTCAGGCTCAAGCTACTGCAGATACTTAGGTATAGAGGTTAAATAAGGAGGTCGCCATGATGAACAAGAAAGCAAACCTGAACCAAGCATTTAAAGAGCTCCGCAAGCTCGGATATTTTGCAAGACAAAACTTTTGGTGCTGTCAATCCTGCGCCTGGGCCGCGGTACCGATGGATGCCAAAAAGGTGGTCTTTTACCACAGGCAAGATACCGAGGAATTAAACAAGACCGGTGAATGTTACCTTGCCTGGTCTGGCGACCGGGACGAAATCGCCGAGGTCCTGGAACGCAACGGGGTCTTAAAGAAAAAGCCGGAAAACGAAAGCCAAAGATTTGAAATCAGCATTAACTAGAAAGGAAAAACAATGACTGAGATTTTAAAGACACAAAACAAAACCTGGGGATTTTGGGGAACCGCCAGCAACCATATAGAACATAAAAAGGAAATGCAGGTATTTTGGGATAAGGCCGCCGAGATAATCCAATCCAAGGGCTTAACCCCGCAACAAACGCTGGGCCTGATGGACAGCCGATGGGGCCGCCACATCGCTGACGAGTTCGCCGAGGAGCTCAGCACCAACTTGGAAACATTCGCCTCGGTATTTAAAAGGCAAATGAGCACAATCCGCCTGATTAAAGAGTTCCGGTATTATGTGGATCCGAAAGCATTCCCGGACGTAAAGCCTCGCGCTTATGAGAACTTCGCCAAGGATTTAACCAAACTCTGCAAGACCTACGGCGTAACGATAAAGTGCATCGGCGGCGTAAGCCTGCACTCACAAGACGAAATGAAAAAGCTCCTGGGTTACAGCTCAGACCTGGATAGCGGTGACGTATTACCAATTTGGAGAGATTAAAATGTATAAAGAAGTACCGGAAGATTTGATGGCCAAAATTAAAGAGGCCGCAGGAACCATTAACAAACACAACTGTGCGGTTGATACCATGTTGATCGCTGTTGGAAATAATTACTATGGATATCAACCGCACCCTCAGCCGAAGAAAAAGAAATACTGCCAAGTGACAGATAAACGGCTCGAGGAACTGAGCCACACGTTCAATGAGGTCCATGATGCACTGGCAAAAGAAAACATCGACCTCTTGGTTTGCTTTGTGGCTCTAAAAGACGGCGGTGCAACGGTCTTTGTCGCACAAGAGGCTGTTAACCGCCGCCTTGACGTATTTAACGAACTCAAAAAAATGGAGGAACAGCATGCCAAAATATCCTGATATTACGCTCCAGCTGACCGGTAAAGACGGCAACGCATTTAATATATTAGGTATATGTTTACAGGCTATGCGCCGGGCTGGACTAAGCCAAGAAGAATGCGAAGCCTTTCAGGCTGAAGCGACTTCCGGTAATTACGACAACTTACTTGCCACCTGCATAGAATGGTTTAACGTCGAATAATCTGAAATAGATATCCACCAGTAAACTGGTGGTACTATTAACGCTACAAACCTTACGGTTTGACCGCACTTCCAGTGCGGAGCGGCGTTATTCTAACGCGTTAACATTCATCCCCGTATAAATACTGGGTTTTCTGCAAGGCAACTAATAAAAAAAACTGGGATTTTTTGAAAAATCCTAGTTTTTTTTGTAAAATCCCAGTCGCTATGCGCTGGCCTTAAGGTAATAGGTCCGAACCCCGTCTTTCTTTTCGGAGGCGATGGTTGTCTTTGTCTTTTTGGCATACAGCGACATCGCACCGCGGATCGAGTTTTCTTTCCATCCGAGGGCTCCGGCCATCTCTTTTAAGGTAGCTCCTTCCGGGCGGCTGAGCATAACAACCATAAAGGCTGTTTTATCGCGACCGTCAATCTTAGCCGGTTGCGGCTGTGCGATCGTTGGCTCCGGCTCGGCTACCTTGGCCAGGGTTTCGGTCAGGATATTACCTAACTCTTTATCAGTAATACTGGAGGTTGATTTTTTAGTTGTAGTCTTAGCTACTGGTTTTTTCTTTTGTGTTGTCATGTTTTTGTCCTTTCTATCTGGTTAACACAACACAATACATGCTTGGAAATAAAATTATATCCAGTAAATAATGCAAGAAAGTGAAGAAATATGGCAAATAAAG
>CALXVS010000012.1 GCA_944392145.1 uncultured Alphaproteobacteria bacterium
AAATCTATAAATACTTTCAATCACTTATAAAATAAATAATACTTACACTTATTTTTTTTATTATCTGGGTTGATGACCATACGTGGGGTGTCTCTGTCAGAGACGATTTATCGCTATTTGTGACATACCGCTGTCCGGCATGCTTGGCATTGCGCGCATCCGCTGTCTCTGATACCGCTTTCCCTAAAACACCCTTTTTGAAAAATCCCTTAAAATGCATATGCTGTCTCCTTTTATAAAAATACCGCCTTTTGTCTTAAATAAAGGATCCTTTTTTTAGACACATTTTAAAAGAAAAAAATACCCCATTCCAAAATAGATGTTTTTTATTCAATTACAATAACTTATTTTTTTATTGACACACTTCCTAAAGTATGTTAATTTAATCCAAAAGAGCGTTACATTCTAACGATCCTTTTTTTCAGACAGTATATTTTTAAAATTAACTTATTAATATTTTTAAATAATTTACTATAAACACAGTAAAAATATATTAACGTTTTACCGGATTCAACAACGTTTGTCCCCCTGAATATATAAGGAAAGAAAAAGGACTGTTTCCCCTTTTTCAAAAACAAGAGATAAAAAACCGGATATTATTTTAGTTGTGCTTTTTCAAGAGCCCGAATGCGATCCCGCAATTCACTTGCTTTTTCAAAATTCAATGCGTCAGCTTCTTTCAACATTTGCCGCCGTAGTCGCTCTATTTCACCCGCGATATCACCTGTTTGAATCGTTTCCAATACCGGTGCAATCGGGGCATCAATATCACCAAATTCAGTCAACAAATCGGCAACCTCTTTTTTAACCGTTTTCGGCACAATACCATGCGCCGCATTAAAAGCTTCCTGTTTCGCGCGCCGGCGACGCGTTTCATCAACGGCAGCCTGAATAGAGCCGGTCATCCGGTCGGCATATAAAATTACCCGCCCGCCTGCGTTGCGTGCTGCCCGACCGATTGTTTGAATCAATGAAGTTTCAGACCGTAAAAATCCCTCTTTATCTGCATCTAAAATCGCGACAAGCGCCACTTCGGGAATATCCAACCCTTCCCGCAACAAGTTGATTCCCACCAATACATCAAATGCCCCTAACCGTAAATCACGGATAATTTGAATGCGTTCCAACGTATCAATGTCCGAATGCATATAGCGGGCCTTTAAGCCGTTTTCATTCAAATAATCGGTCAAATCTTCGGCCATTTTTTTGGTCAGTGTCGTTGCCAACACCCGCCCGCCGGCTTTGGCAACCGCAACACATTCACTCATTAAATCTTCCACCTGAGTCGCAACAGGACGAATAAGACATTCGGGGTCCAACAACCCCGTCGGGCGAATGATTTGTTCAGTAAAGACACCCTTGGTTTCACTCAATTCAAAGGGCCCCGGTGTTGCCGATACAAAAATTGTGCGCGGCCGCATCACATCCCATTCTTCAAACGTTAGCGGCCGATTATCCATACAGCTGGGCAACCGAAAGCCGTATTCCGATAAAACCGATTTTCGGGCATAATCGCCGCGATACATGGCACGCAGCTGCGGCACGGTCACATGACTTTCATCCACAAACAACAGGGCATCTTTCGGTAAATATTCAAACAGGGTCGGGGGGGCTTCACCGGGACGCCGACCGGTTAAATGCCGCGAATAGTTTTCAATCCCCTTACACGAACCTGTTGCTTCCAACATTTCCAAATCATACCGCGTGCGCGACGCCAACCGCTGGGCTTCCAACAATTGATTATGGGTTTCAAAAAAATGCAGCCGTTCTTTCAGTTCTTCTTTAATACTGCGAATCGCTTGCGATAACGCCGGCCGCGGCGTTACATAGTGACTGGCCGGAAAGATAACAATATCATTCAGGGCCATTTTCCGTTGCCCCGTCAACGGATCAAATTCAAAAATAGATTCAATCTCATCCCCAAAAAAAGAAACACGCCAAGCTAAATCCTCATAATGCGACGGGAAAATATCCAACAAATCCCCGTTTTGACGAAAACAACCGCGCTCAAAGGCTAAATCGTTCCGTTTGTATTGTAATTCAACCAACTTTCGTGTGACTTCTTTTAAATCAACCGTCGTGCCCGTTTTTAACGAAAACGCCATAGATGAATACGATTCGGCATCCCCTAATCCATAAATACAGGACACCGACGAAACGACAATCACATCGCGCCGTTCCAACAAATGCCGCGTTGCCGCATGCCGCAAACGGTCTATTTGTTCGTTGATAGCTGAATCTTTTTCAATATAGGTATCGGTTTTGGGAATATAGGCCTCGGGTTGATAATAATCATAATAAGACACAAAATATTCCACCGCGTTTTCGGGAAAAAAAGCCTTCATTTCTCCATAAAGCTGCGCTGCCAAGGTTTTATTATGCGCCAAAATCAATGCCGGCCGCCGCAAGGTGTTAATCACATGCGCCATGGTAAAGGTTTTGCCCGAACCGGTAATGCCCAGCAAAACCTGATTCTTTTCTTGTTTTTTAAGGCCGGCAACCAACTCGGCAATTGCCTGCGGCTGATCGCCCGCCGGATCAAACGGGGCTTTTAAGTGAAAGTCCGCCTCCCCCCCAAGGTCGGGCCGCTGATACATCGGAATCATGCACGCTTTGTCCGCTTCTTCGGCATTTTTTGCCGTGTTTTTGCAGGGGCTTTAGGGGCCTTTCGGGCTGCCGATGTCGGCTTGTTCGCCGGGGACTTCTTTTTTAAAACAACCGATTTGACCGCACCCTTGGATGCCCTTTGTTTGAGTGGCAAACGCCCCGCCTCTTGCACCAAGGCCCGCACCCCGTTTTTCATATCCGAAAACAAATCGCGCAACCGCACTTTCGGCGCACCCCAATCGGCCAATCGGCGATATAAATCAACACACATAATCCCCAAACAAACCGTGTAAACCAATACGCCCGTTTGAAAAGAGGTTACGGCAAACACAATACCGATCGCGCCAAACAACAAACTGCGCATCATGATAAAGCGCGACAGCTTGGGATCATTCGGATACGCCTGCATGGCTTGTTCGGTTAAAAAGGAATCCGAAAGCATCGCCAACCGGCGCGCGGTTATGGCCGTAAATAATACAACAAAAACCACTTCAAACACGTAATACCCTGCTGTCACAAAACCAGCCCCAGTCAGCCCGTAAACCGTCAAAACCATCAATAAAAAGCCCCATAAAAAGCCGACAATTCCAAAAATACATCGGGCCGGCCCGTGAATACCGACAAAAACATTAAGTGGCACGGCTAAAATCCATAAAAACGCCGCGGCAGCAACCGTCCAGGAAGGTATTTTATGAAAAAACGCCCCCATTACCGTCATTAACAAGAGAAAACCGGCCGTCGCGTTCACGTTAAAACCCGGTATCCGGTCAAGCCAGACAAACATACCGATAAACACGGTTGCAACCACCGCCATAAATGCATGCACCACAACCGGCGACACAGAACCCAAAAAACTGTCCGGCGGTACCGTAATTCCCCATGCGGCCGCAAAACTTAAACCAAACAAAACCAATGCCCGTGTTTTTATCGGCAACTCACGCATCTGCACAATTCCCCATGCACCGGCGCAAACAACGGCCGTTAAAACCGTTCCCAAAGGCGCTTGCCACCAAACGGTCGGAATAATTAAAGCCCCACCCCACAATACAAGCGGCAGAGCCATTGTCGCCGATAAAACAACCGATACATTTCCTGTTTGGATCGCAGTTTTAGCGTGTGTCAAATGAAAAACAACCCGATATCCCACCATACTGATCAGGAAAAGGCCCCCCAAAACCGCAAAAAACATCACAAATGACATTATGTCTCACTCCTTTTCCTTTAAAAAACAAAAAATCGGTCTTTGGGTGGACATTCCCCCCAAAAAAACTTTTTTAAGCTTTATGCCGAAAAGCAATACGCCCTTTGGTCAAATCATACGGGGTCATTTCAATTTCCACTTTATCCCCCACCATAACCCGAATGCGAAACTTGCGCATTTTACCTGATGTATGCGCCAAAATTTCATGACCGTTTTCCAACTTAACCCGAAACGTCGCATTGGGCAACGCTTCAACAACGGTGCCGGTGAACTGTAAAACTTCTTCTTTTGCCATAAATTCTCCTTATTATTTCAAGCGAAAGTTTGGGGGATTATACCCCTTTTTTCAACCGGTTGCAACAAAAATCCGACATGGGATTGACTTTTATCTGCCTTTTTGATACGATAAAGGGCATTGTTTTTTTATTTTTGAATAAAGGATGACACGATGGCTTCATATCAATATATATATGTCATGAAAGATTTATGCAAAACCTTTCCCGGTGGAAAAGAGGTATTAAAACACATTTGGCTGTCCTTTTTTCCGGGCGCAAAAATCGGTGTCATCGGCCCCAACGGAGCGGGTAAATCAACCCTTTTAAAAATCATGGCGGGCTTGGATTCGGACTTTTCGGGCGAAGCGTGGGCGGCTGACGGTGTTAAAGTCGGCTATTTACCGCAAGAACCGCAGCTGGATCCCCAAAAAAACGTGTTGGAAAATATTATGGAGGCAGTCGCCGAAACCCGCGATTTAATGAAAGCCTATGAAGACGTCAATATGCAATTTGCCGATCCTGAAGCCGATATGGATGCGTTAATCGCGCGTCAGGCGGAATTGCAAGAAAAAATTGATGCCATGGGCGGCTGGGAATTGGAACGCACACTTGAAATCGCCATGGATGCTTTGCGCTGTCCGCCGGGGGATGCTGACGTCACAAAACTGTCGGGCGGCGAAAAACGGCGGGTGGCGTTGTGCCGGTTGCTGTTGAGTAAACCCGACATGTTGTTGTTGGATGAACCGACCAACCATTTGGATGCCGAATCGGTAGCGTGGCTACAAACGTTTTTAAGTAATTATGAGGGCACTGTCGTCATGATCACACACGACCGTTACTTTTTGGACAACGTGACCGGGTGGATTTTGGAAATGGATCGCGGTGAAGGAATTCCGTATGAGGGAAACTATACCTCGTGGCTGGAACAAAAGCAAAAACGCCTTGAACAAGAACAAAATGCCGAAAGCAACCGTCAAAAAACTTTAGCCCGCGAATTGGAATGGGTGCGCCAATCCCCAAAAGCGCGTCAGGCAAAATCTAAAGCCCGCATCACCGCATATGAGGAATTGTTAAAACAATCGGTTGAAAAAGTGCCCGATGTCGCACAAATTGTTATTCCGGCCGGTCCCCGTTTGGGTCAGGTGGTGTTGGAAGCCCACAACTTAAAAAAAGCGTTCGGTGACAAATTGTTATTTCACAATTTAACGTTTAACCTGCCCGCCGGCGGTATTGTGGGAGTTATCGGCCCCAACGGTGCGGGGAAATCAACATTGTTGAAAATCATCACGGGAGAAGAGCAACCCGATTCGGGCACATTCCGATTGGGCGAAACCGTTAAACTGGGCTTTGTCAATCAATCACGCGATGCGTTGGATGACACCAAAACGGTGTGGCAGGAAATTTCCGACGGCAAAGACATGTTGACCCTTGGCAAACGCGAGGTTCCCTCACGCGCCTATGTATCTTTGTTCAACTTTAAAGGCCCTAATCAACAAAAAAAGGTCGGCCAACTGTCGGGGGGCGAACGCAATCGCGTTCATTTAGCCAAAATGCTGAAATCCGGTGCTAACGTTTTATTATTGGATGAACCGACCAACGATTTGGATATGGAAACCTTGCTGGCGTTGGAAGAAGCCTTGATGGACTTTCCGGGATGCGCGGTCATCACGTCACACGACCGCCGTTTTTTAGATCACTTGGCCACCCACATTTTGGCGTTTGAAGGTGATTCCGAAGTCGTGTTTTTTGAAGGGAATTATGAAGAATACGAACGCGATTACCATCGTCGCAAAGGCACCGATGCCGATCATCCGAAACGATTAAAATTTAAACCGATTGAACGGTAAGCAGTCCTCCCTGTTCACCGTTCTTGGATGTTATCTTTTTTTCAAGAAAAGGATTTTTGGTGTCTTATCAATTTCGCTGTATTTTAATCATTACTGTTTTGAGCCTGCTTGCCGTCATCGGGATAATTGCAATTGCATCAATTCATATTTTATCAGGCACGGAACAGCTTAATTTAATTAAAAACGGGGAAACAATCACAGCGTATCAGATATACACAACAACCTGCTATGTCGGTTTAAAATTAAAAATATCGGCTTTAATTGCTTAAATGTTTTTAACAAAACAAAAACACCCTTTGCAACAAAATGCCGCAAAACCATAATGGGGGGGGTATTTGTGCATATTTTTTAACAGATAAAAAAAACACATACCGTTTGGTGCAAGAATCGCAAATATCCTATACATCCCCCAAAAAAATTGCAGTTTTATACATCTCAACAGGACGCTACATTTGTTTTTGGAATGATTTTTATACATCTGCCGAAAAACATTTTTTACCACGGCACAAAAAAACTTATTTTTTATTCACGGATCATGATGATTTATCCGTTCCTGACAACGTTGTTAAAATTCATCAGGAACAATTGCCTCGGCCTCATATAACTCTTAAACGGTATCATTTTTTTAGCGCAATAGAATCTCTTTTAAAAAAATTTGACTATATTTATTTTGTAAACGGAAACACAATCATTACACAAGATATTAACGAAGAAATTTTTCCGAACAACACACAAAAAATCATGGTCACACTTCATCCGGGATTTTATCGCGCCAATCCACGCCATGTAACATATGACCGTAATCCAAAATCCCGTGCCTTTATCCCATTGAATCAGGGAACATATTACGTTATGGGTGGCGTTAACGGTGGCACCGCTGCGGGATTTTTAGAAATGTCAAAAAAACTGAAAGCCGAAACAGATATTGATCTGAACAATGGCATTATACCGCGCTGGCATGACGAAAGCCTGTTAAACCGATATGTGGAAACACAAATACAAAATGGCAAAACACCCCTTATTTTGTTGCCTGTTTACGGTATTCCGCAATCGGGCTTTTCAAATATGAATGAATTTCGCCCCCCTGGGAAAAATAAAGATATTGGATAAGTCAAATTACGGTGGGGCTGCGTATCTAAGAGGGAAGTAATCAACAAAGATCTATCGTGCCGACAACCATTCCAACACCGCATCCGTAAATCCGTGCCGTTTTAAATCGGTATGTGTGGCCGTTTCCGACGAAAAAAACATTTTAGGGTCTTTGGCGGTTTGGAATAAGGTCATCCCCAATTCATACGGCACCGTCGTATCCCGTTTCCCGTGGGCAATAAACAACCGTGTGTTCACATCCGAAATATAACGAATGGACGGATAAGAATCCCGCATCAGCCATTTAACCGGCAATAAATTTTTGACCCGAACGGCCGCCACATCGGTCAATGTGGTAAACGGGGCCTCTAAAATCACGGCATCAAATGGCTCTTCCTGCCCCAACGTATATGCCGTAAATGTCGCCAAATATGTCCCCAATGAATATCCGTAAATAATGATATCTTTATTTTGGTATCCCAACCTTTTTAAATACGCCATGCCGGCCAGCGCATCTTGTTCAAACGTTTTTTGTCCCAACCGCCCCCGAAGACCGCCAAATCCCTGATATTCAATCATAAAAACGCCGTATCCGGCCGATACAAACGGTTCCACCCACGGAATAAAACACCCGATATTGCACGAATTACCGTGTAAAAACACCACCATCTTTTTTTGCTTGCCCGGTTTAACAAGCCATGCATAACTATGTCCGCCGGCCGGATTATCATAGGAAACTTCCTCAATCGCGGGTACATCACGCTGCGCATAGGCTAAATCGGCCGGCTGTGTATAGGGGTGGTATAATAATTTATCTTGAATCAGCCATGCCCCCGCGCACACCCCGATATACAGGCCGATTAAAATTCCCGCCAACGATTTCACATGTGTTGTTTTCATTTTGTGTTTGTCCTTTATCGGTTTGTTATATTCTTTTTTACGGCGTTTTTCAAGTCTGAAGCCGTGTTAAGAGACATTTTTTTGTCTGTTTGATGCATTTTCGGCTTGATTTTTTCAGGTGTTTTCTGATAAACTGCCCTTATGTCAGATTTATTTAACGCAACACCCGTCAAAACCGGTTATTCGGCCAAAGACATTGAAGTTTTGGAAGGATTGGATCCCGTCCGCAAACGGCCGGGTATGTATATCGGAGGTATTGACGAAAAAGCTTATCATCATTTGGTGGCCGAAATCATTGATAACGCAATGGATGAGGCGGTCGCCGGTTACGCCACAAACATTGAAGTTTCTTTAAATGCCAACGGTTACGTAACGGTTAAGGATAACGGTCGCGGCATTCCCGTTGACCCGCATCCCAAATATCCCGATAAATCGGCGTTGGAAGTCATTACCACCACGTTACATTCGGGCGGTAAATTCGGTGGCGGAGCCTATAATGTTTCGGGCGGATTACATGGCGTCGGTTTGTCGGCCGTTAATGCTCTGTCCGCGCATTTGATTATTGAAGTCGCCAAAGACAAAAAACTGTATCGTCAAGAATACCGCCGGGGAAAGCCTTTAGCACCCGTTACATGTTTAGGACCGGTCAGCAATCGGCGCGGCACGGCCGTTACCTTTATTCCCGATACCGAAATTTTCGGGGAAAGTGTGCGGTTCAAACCGGCCACCTTATTCCGCATGGCCCGGACAAAGGCCTTTTTGTTCCGCGGGGTAGAAATTCGGTGGTCCTGCGATGCGTCCTTAATAACGGGGGACGATAAAACGCCACTTGAACAGGTATTAAAATACCCCAACGGTGTGGCGGATTATTTGGACTATTTGGTTAAAGACAGATCTATGGTGACAGCTAAACCGTTTGCGGGACGGGTTGAATTTCCTGATAATCAAGGAGCCGTAGAATGGGCTATATGCTGGCCGGATGATTTGGGGGACGGCTTTTCCTATTCTTACTGCAACACGGTTGTCACACCGTTGGGCGGCACCCACGAAACAGGGTTTCGGGCAGGGCTGACAAAATCTTTACGTGCCTATGCCGAAATGAGCGGTAACAAACGGGCCGCCGATATGACGGCAGATGATATTTTAAACACGGCCGGCGTCATGCTGTCCGTTTTTATCAAAGACCCCCAATTTCAAGGACAAACCAAAGAAAAACTAACCACGGCTGGTACGGCACGCTTGGTTGAAAATGCGGTCAAAGATCCGTTTGATCACTGGCTCAGCCGTGATGTCAAATCGGCAGCGGCGTTAATTGATTTTATTGTTGATCGGATTGAAGAACGTAAACGGCGTAAAAAAACACTTGAAACCGCCCGTGCCAGCGCAACGAAAAAACTGCGCCTGCCCGGAAAGTTAGCGGATTGTTCACATAATAAAACCTTGGGAACCGAATTGTTTTTGGTGGAGGGCGATTCGGCCGGCGGGTCGGCCAAGCAGGCGCGCCGCCGGGAAACGCAGGCAATTTTACCCTTGCGCGGTAAAATTTTAAACGTCATCAGCGCCTCACATGATAAAATTTTAGCGAATGAGGAAATCAACGATATTACCGAGGCTTTGGGATGCGGCCGGCGTGATAAGTATAAAGAGGAAGCCTTAAGATATGAAAAAGTCATTGTCATGACCGATGCCGATGTGGACGGGGCACATATCGCCTCTTTGCTCATGTCTTTCTTTTATCAGGAAATGCCCAAATTGATTGAAAACGGTCACCTGTTTCTGGCCTTGCCGCCGTTGTATCGCTTAACGCAAGGGGGAAAATCGGTCTATGCCGCGGATGACGAAGAAAAAGACCGCTTACTGAAAACCGTTTTTAAAAATGCCAAAAACGTAGATATATCCCGGTTTAAAGGGTTGGGAGAAATGCCGCCGTCTCAGTTGCGTGAAACCACAATGGACCCCGATAAACGGACTCTTTTACGGGTTATGATTCCCAAAAAAGCGAATGAAGAAGAAATTGAAGAAGCGACTTATACCGCCGATATCGTGTCCCGATTGATGGGGAATAAGCCTGAATTTCGGTTTCAATTTATTCAGGAACACGCCAAATTCGTTGAGAATTTAGATATTTAAAGAAAGGGGAAACCGATGTCCTTTCAACTGATTACCATTTCAGGCATGTTGGGCAGCGGTAAATCAACCATTGCCAAAATGTTGGCAAAAAAACTGAACTATGCCTATTTTTCCACCGGTGACGTGCAGCGGGAATTAGCTCTTAAATACGGCATCACCATCACTGAATTAAATCAATTGGCTTTAAGTGATCCGTCCATTGACCGTCAAATTGATAAGGTTTTTCAAACAAAATCCTATGCCAACAAAGATTATATCGTTGATTCACGCTTGGCTTTTTTCTTTTTGCCCGAATCCCTTAAAATCAAATTGGACGTTGATACAAACGTGGCCGGCCAACGCATTTTTGAAGACCACGAACGCATCGGCGAATCGCCTTATCAAACGGTGGATCAAGCAATTGATACATTAAAAAAGCGTCGCTCGTTGGAACGCGAACGCTTTAAACGGGTCTATGGCGTTGACATTGACAACCCCGAAAATTTTGATTTCATCCTTGATACAACATACCTGTCACCGGATCAGGTCTGTGATACAATCATTCAACACTTTGGCTTAACACCCGCTAATCGTTTATAAACGTCCACAAGGCTGTCAGTAATAAAACCATCATAACCAACGGTGCCGTAAAACGCAGCGTAAAACGAATATAGCGTTTAAACGTATGATTCAGCGGCTGCCCCCGATTTTCAAGCGAGCGAATGAGTCGTGTGGAAATCACAAATCCCATAAACAAACTGGTAATCAACGCCATTAGCGGCATTAAAATCATCCCCGTCAATGCATCCAATAATGTGAATAAATCTTTTTTAAGGCCGGGAAGTGTCATCACTCCCGTGAACGAGGCTAAAATAACACTTGTCCCCAACGTATTTAACAGGCCGATTGTCATGCTGGCCGCCGTTCGGGTTAAACGCGTTTTATCTATAAGTAAGGACACCAACGGCTCATAAATAGACACCAATGACGTCAATGCCGCAAAAAACAACAGCACACAAAATAAAAAGAACCAAAAAGCCCCACCCCACATTTGAGCGAAAATCATCGGCAACGTGATAAAGCTTAATGTCGGGCCTGATGCCGGCTCGGCCTGAAAAGCGAAAACGGCCGGAATCACAATCAATCCGGCACACAGGGATACAAAAATATCCAATCCGACAATCCATCCGGCCGAACGAATAATGTCCGTTTTAGGAGATAAATACGACCCATAAATATAAATCACGCCGATGCCGATAGACAATGAATAAACCGACTGCCCCAAGGCTGCCAAAAAGATATCGGCAAACACCTTAAAATCAAAACCGGCCTCTGTCCATCCCAATCGCCCCCAGTCAGGCGTGAAAAAGAAAGTCATTCCTTGAAAGGCCCCCGGCAGCATCAAAATACGCCCCAACAAAAACAACAACAGTAAAAACAAAGCCGGCATTAAAATACGCGACAACCGTTCTATGCCCCCTTTAACCCCACGGGCAATCACAAAAACCGTTATCAGAATACATAAAAATCCCCAAAACAGCTGCATACCGAAACTGTCTGTCACACGGGTAAAAAAATCACTGTCCAATGCAACTGGCCGTATGTGAAACAAAAGCCGTGCAGATTCAAAAACGTATAACAGAGTCCACCCGATCACTACCACATAAACACTGCTGACCAATACGCCGTTAAAAACAGCTAATCCACCGGTACACAGGCCCCACAGCCGATTCGGCTTTTTCCCGCTTTGACGCATGGTTTTATCAAACCCGTCCACAATATTCGTCGCGGCCAACCGCCCGAAAGCCAATTTGGCGGTTAATAAAAAATATCCCAATCCCAAGGCGCATATTAAATACAAGAGTAAAAAACTGCCGCCTCCGTTTTGACCGACCAAATAAGGAAATCTCCAAATATTTCCCAATCCTACGGCGGAACCGGCCGTTGCCAAAATAAACCCGATATTGCCCGTCCAATGCGATCGTTTCATTAAAACCTCCAAACCAAAATCAATGTCACTATAACAAGAAATCTTTTTTTTAACAAGGATGAATTTTACCGAAAACCATATTTTCCCTCTTTTTTATTTTATCAATCCATAATGAATAATATTCTGTTTTTTTTAACAAAAAAATTAAAATATTAAAAAATAATATTGCAGCATCCTTGTTCAAGGCACCCATTTTTCAAATTTTAAAAAAGATTGACAACATTAAAAAAAAGGGTGTTATGTCCATTAAAAGCAAATTAAAAAAATAAGTGCCATTGGTGCTTTGGCTGTCGCGGGATTAGCATCAGCACTGGGGGCCGATGAAGATAAAAGTAAAATACCGACATCAGCTGCACCTGTTCATCATACGGAAAAACTGCTCTCCCAAACAACCATTTTCACTTTAAATGGAACAAAATATCTTGTTCCCAACCCTGGTGACACGCCCAACAGTTATCAAGAACGCTTAAAAACCGATGCGCAAAAACTTGATAAAAAAAATCAAGAATGGGCAAAAAAGAATCGGCGTGTTCCTAATACCACACCAGTTCGTTCCGTAGCTGATCTGTATAAAAAAGATTCGGGTGCTTACATTGATTTAGCTGTAGCGCAAATCTGCTTTTCAAAACGTTGTTCTGAAGAAGAAGCATTGCAATCTTTATTGCAAGACAAAAACAATCCCTGGGTGACGTTCGCAAAACAGGTTCAAAAAGAAAAAAACATTCAAAATGCAGTAACGCACACACAAACGGCGCAAGGCCGCTGATTATTAAAAGCCGGTTTGAAACCGGCTTTTTTTTATAATTCTGTCTTTAAAACCTGATAAACGGCCTTTAAATCCGAACAAAAGACATCATGCGGCCATTGTGACACACCGGCAGTATTATGTACCAAAATCGCGCGGGCACCAATATTCCGGGCAAAAAACATATCTGATTCCCCATCCCCGATCATAATCAACCGTTTAAAATCATACCCCTTTAACAAGGTATCGGCAAAACTCTTATGCGGCTTGGAATCGTGTGCAGGCCCCGTCCCCTGAATACCGTTAAAAAACCGCTGCCAACCGATTCGCGTCACCTCTTTATCCAACAGGTCTTGCCGCTTATTACTGACAACGAACTGCAAAGCCCCCTGCTCTCTTACAAATTCAAGAACGTCAGCACTACCGGGAAACGGTGCGGCCTGATCGGCATAGGCGGCATACCGACTCAGATAAAAAACAAGGGCTTCTTCCATTTTATCGCCAAACGCCTGCCAATAGGCACCGCGATAGGTTCCCATAATGCTACGTACCTGCTCCGGTGTTACCGATGGCAAATGATATTTGGCCGTTACATCACTTAATGCTTTTAAAATCACATCTTTCGTATTGATCAGGGTATTATCCCAATCCCACAAAACGGCTGTTTTAACTTGATTTAACATCAGCGTTGATACTCCTGTTTTCGTCCCCGAAAGTGTTGCAACCGTATCATCTGTTGCTGCACTTCAAGGGCTTTTTGCTGCTGCAGTTGTTGTTGATAAGTTTTATCCTGACGGTCATAATCATATAAAAGTGCGCGCATGTTACGTAATAAATCCCGATCCTGCGGCTGTTTTGCAAAACTGTCCAAAAACGATTCAACCTGACGGGCATTTTGCAACACGTTCTTTAACATTTCTTTTTCTGACGCATCCATCACCAAAAATAAATTCATCAGCAAGGTTTGCGTTTCACGGGCAAACAACGGAAAATCCGCCGCCATTTGATCCAAAACGGCTTTAAATGCCTGCGCTTCCGGTGCACCCGTTAAATCGCTTTTTTCCCGCCACGATAATAATGTTTGATCCAACAACGCTTCGGGTGAGGGCTGTTTACCGGGGGCAAGCGCGATTTGCGCCCCTGTTTTCGCTATAAAATCAACAAATAACCGCCGATAAGTTTCCCCCATGTGTAAAAACGCTTCTTTCGTTTCGGGAAGAACAGCCCTTTTGTCACCGGTATAGGCGGAAATAAAGGCCAACCCTTCTTGAATCAAATCACGTTTCACCCCTAAACACCGGGCACAGCGTGCCGGTTGCCCGGTTAAAACGGCCCCCAAAAAGGTCTCATACTTATTGCAATAAAATGGCAATGTGTCGGGCAAAAACGTCCGCATTCCCAAAAAAGGACAGTCGTTCGGGCAATCAATCCTGTCGGGCGGCATCGGTGTAAATGAAGTCATAGAAATATCATACGTTTTTTTACGACAAAATGCAATGTTTTCTCGCTTCTTACACGGTCAGCGGGGCAATAATCCCCCCGCCTAAAACAACATCATTTTCATAAAATACAACGGATTGTCCGCGTGAAACACTGCGCTGGGGCGTATCAAACAAAACCCGAATATCCCCGGATTCACCCGCCGATTCAATAACGGCATCAACCAATCGCCCCGATGACCGGTATCGGGCCAACACACGTTTTTGCCCCTGAAGCGGCGCCGCATTCCAAACCGTCTGCCGCGCTAAACAACCGGTAACGGCCGTATGATCAGCCCCGCCGACCACAACCACATTTGCCTCCGGATCAAGATCTATCACAAACAACGGTTCCGTCCAACCGATTCCCAATCCTTTGCGTTGCCCGATTGTATAATTCCAAAATCCCTGATGTCTCCCTAAAACCTGCCCGTTCACATGCACAATTTTACCGACGCGCGGTGCCTGCTCTAACAAATCGGTGTAATCACCGGCATAAAAATCCTGACTGTCGGCCTTATCTGCCACAGTCAGTCCGCGTTCACGCGCCATTTGGCGCACTTGTTCCTTGGTATACCCCCCTAACGGGAACAACGTGCGTGATAATTGGTCTTGATTTAAGCGATATAAAAAATAACTTTGGTCTTTTTTTAAATCAACCCCGCGTTTCAGCACAAAGCGCCCCGTTTCCGCTGACCGCATTATTTGCGCATAATGTCCCGTTGCAAACAAATCAAACGTTGCTTGTTCGGCGCGGGCCTTATCCAACATCAAACCGAATTTCATTTCGGCATTACATTTAATACACGGATTCGGCGTTAAACCGCTTAAATAACTATCCTTAAAATATCTTAAAACAATTTTTTTATATTCTTCCGAACAATCCAAGATACGACAGTCAATCCCTTCTTTGGCACACCAATCACGCACAACTTGAATATCCTGTTTTTCATCAGGACCGTAACAGGCGTTCCCCGCAACCTTTAAATGCGGGATGTCGCGATTATAAATTTTCATGGTTAATCCGATCACACGATACCCGGCTTCTTTCAACAAAAGTGCCGTTAATGTTGAATCAACACCGCCCGATAAACCGACCGCAACCGTTTGCATATTCTACCCCTTAAAACAAATACCACATATAAGCAGCGTATAACGCCAAAAACACTCCGCCGACAGGCCGCGTGAAGCCCCCTTTAAGGCCCGCTATAACAATCAACAACACCGTCACGGCACACATCAGGGCAATGTCAAAACGCATCCCGTCTGATACCGATAACGGCACAATCAACGCCGTTACACCCAAAATAAACAAGGCATTATAAATGTTTGACCCCACCACGTTGCCAAAGGCCACATCACTTTGCTTTTTAACAGCTGCCATCACAGACGTTGCCAATTCGGGTAACGAGGTTCCGACAGCCACAACACTTAATCCGATAACCGCTTCGGAAATTCCCCAGTCACGCGCCAAAATAATCGCATTATCCACCAACAATTTAGCCCCCAACAAGGTCAAAGCAATGCCGATTCCGGTTTTTATCAGGGATCTTACCGCAGATTCGCCCGACGGTTCCCTATTTAAGTCCGGCACTTCAGAATACTGTTGTTTTTTATCGCTGACATAACTGTAACCGACATAAAAAAACAATAATCCCGTTAAAACAACCCCCATGACAAAACCAATAGATCCGATAACCGCTGCCATAACCAAAGCCAATGCCGAAATACCCAAAAATACACCATCCCGCCGAAACGCTTGAGTTTCAACCCGAACGGGACGAATAACCGCCGCAGCCCCCAATACCAATAAAATATTGGCGATATTGGATCCAACAACATTGCCGACCGCGATTCCATCTGATCCTTTAACGGCCGCAATCAAACTGGTTACCAATTCGGGAGTTGAGGTTCCGAACCCGACCAGCGTCAAGCCGATCAACAACGGCGATACCTTTAATCGTCGTGCCAAACAAACCGCACCCGACACAAGCATATCACCGCCGAACGCCAACAAAGCCAATCCCAACACAAGCCATAAATAAACCATTTTCAATTCCTTGACACATCATTAAAAAGAGCATTCAGTATACCCGACTTTTTTTTGCGACACAAGATAAAACAATCACTTTGTATTTATGCTCCACAAATTCCCTTTTATTGATGAAAAGTCCGGACAACCTTTACTTTTTAATAAAAACGTGATACGTTAAATCCTATGAAAATTTATCAAGTCGGCGGCGCAGTGCGTGATTTTATTTTGGGGAAATCTCCGAAAGACATTGATTATGTCGTCGTTGGGGCAAATCCGGCCGATATGATTGCCCTTGGTTTTAAACAGGTAGGACACCATTTCCCCGTTTTTTTACACCCCGAAACACATGCGGAATACGCCCTTGCCCGCCGCGAGGTTAAAACCGGTCCCGGACACGGTGATTTTTCATTTGTGTTCACACCCGATATTACATTGGCCGAAGATATCCGTCGACGGGATTTCACCTGCAATGCTTTGGCTCGTGATACGGAAACGGGGGAAATTATTGATCTTGTCGACGGGAAACAAGATATCCTGAACCATGTTTTAAGATGTGTTGATCCGAAACATTTTATTGAAGATCCGCTGCGTGTTTTACGTTTGTGCCGATTCGCCGCAACACTTTGTTTTTCAATAGAGCCGGAAACCGAAACATTGGCACAAACCATGGTGCGCCAAGGCATGCTGACCCATTTAACCGCCGAACGGATAAATGAAGAAATAGAAAAAGCATTAACGGGTCATTTTAACCTTTTTATCCAAGCTCTTGCCAATTGCCGCGCAGGGGCGGCCCTGTTTCCCGAAACGGCCGTTTTTTGGAATAATCCGACCGCAGTTCAACACGCATGCCTTATTTTACAAAATATCCCGGATGCACCGGCACGTGTTAAATGGGGCGTTTTTTGCACACGGTTGGCACAAACCACCGGCATGGCTACCGAAACATTTATTTCCTGCATCAACCGCCGATTGCGTATGACAAAAAAAAGACGCCTATTTACAGAACTGTGTCTTTCCGCGGCCCTTAAAATAGACGCCGCCAATGCCTTACCGACCGAAGACCTGATCCGATTGATTGACCGTATAGACGGAAAAACAGATGAACACCGATTAGACGATATCATCGCCGTACGCCGCGCACTCCGTTTTACGGAAAAATCCGTTACCAATGAAACCCTTTTTGAAAAATCAGCAACTTTATGTCTGCAAGCAGCAAAATTTTTAAAAACCCTGCACCCGCGACACATGCCGTCGTTTGAAACACTTCCCCGTGACGGCCGACTTAAAACAGCCTTTATGACTTGGCGAATCGCCTGTCTAAAACAATTTTTGTCTCAAGAAAACACATTCAAGGATAAAAGAGGCCCCCTTGCCTAGTTATAAGCAAGGGGGATTTCACAAGAGGGCGAGTTGGATACCCCCCGATCGTGAAAGGGGTTTGAACAGCAGACAGGTTTTATTGCCCCATATACAATTTATCCCAATGTTTTGTAATCGTATCTTTCTTCCCATTGTTTTTTATTATTACAAAACACACTTATCTGAATATTTTCAAACAAGCATCCTCTCGTATATCCCTATGAAATAAATCCCATAATCGGATATATTCCATCTTTTAAAGTAAATTACTCTAAATGTCAATCCTGTTTCTCTATTTTTTATAGACAAATTTTATAAAATGAAAACAAATGAACCGGAAACCCTTATAATACAAGCACTTTCAAGAACGCTAAAATTTTACGATTTCATCAGAAAAAGCACACCCGTGATATTATTTATCCCGATCTTGGATAATCTGTGTGTTGTGTTCCTCTTTAACGTTTCCTTTAAAATATTCTCTTTGAACGATTCTTAAGAACCTTCTTTATTACATTTGATATAAAAATAAGTATGCATCAAGACATTTAAAAAACTCATTTTTCACTTTCTTTATCCGTTTATAAAGTATTTTT
This sequence comes from uncultured Alphaproteobacteria bacterium, assembly GCA_944392145.1. Taxonomy (GTDB): domain Bacteria; phylum Pseudomonadota; class Alphaproteobacteria; order CAAHEQ01; family UBA3637; genus CALXVS01. Next base: position 18,229 of record CALXVS010000012.1, read on the forward strand.
TCTTATTTTTTTCAAAAAAACACCTTAAAAAAGCAATTTTTTTCATTTTGTTGCTTTTACAAAACACATTTTTAGTGTATAGTAGGAACATTGTCTTATTACACATGGAGGTTAAACCGATGGAAGAAATCATTTTCCCGAATCAGATTCGTATGTTTCGCCGTGTGCGCGGCAAACCGATGAAGTCCTTGGCGGATGTTCTGGGCTTGTCTTTATCAGCTGTCAGTAAAATTGAAAAAGGGTATCGTCGCATTGACGAAGCACAATTGGCTAAAATATCGGCATTTTTAAATTGCCCGAAAGAGGCAATTTTTGTGACCGAAAACTCTTCACAGCCCGAGGTAGTCAAAGCCTGGAAACGCGAACAGGAGCGGCGCAAAAAAATCAATGCCGGCAGTGGGCTAAAAACCCTGGGAGCAGGGTTACGATACATTCGTGGAGAAAAGGACTTAACGCTGCAAGACGTAACCCGCGGTGCTAAATTAACACTCTCGGTTTACCATCGCATTGAAATGGGACAACGCGAGGTGGATGAAAAAACTTTTAAAAACATCGCACATGCCTTAGGATATTCCGAATCGGATTTACAATTGCGCATTTACGAATTAGACATGTCGGGTGCTTTGGATGAATTAAAGCAGCAAGACGGCAAAACCGGTGTTTTTGCCCCTAAAGGTGGCTATAATGATCTACCGGTCAGTCGTTTTATGATGCGATCGGCCGATTCAAAAGAAATTAACGTGCCGATTTTTGGTATGCCTCAGGCAGATGGTTCCATTTTAATTGACCGGGATAACCCGATGGGTTCCCTTTTATGTCCGTCAACACTTGCTGATAAAAACGATTTGTATGCCGTGCGTTTAACAGGGAACAATTTATCTCCTATCATACCCATGTATGCCGTTTTGGTTGTTTCACCTACAGAAAAAATGAAAAACGGAGATATTGCAATTCAACCGCTTAAAAACAATACGGTGCGTGTTGTCAACGTATTTTTTGACAAAAACGGGGCAGCATCGGTTATAAGCACCCCTCAAGCCGCTGCAGAACCTTTAAACAAAACCGATGAAAAAAAACTGCAAAAGGTGGTTATGATCTCTTTGTTGTAAAACACGTAACGAAAGCTTTAAATGATGATATCCGATCAACCGCCCTCACAGGCCAGACAATTGTACGATGCTTTTTTAAACAAGCGAGAAAACTCTCGCAATACGGCTGCACAAACTGCACAACAGCTTGTCAATTTGTTTCGGCATTTGCCCCATTTTGGTGATGACTTTATTCAAGAGTTCAACAAACGCGTTTTATCCATGCCGGCAGATGTGCAAATGGCTCTATCAGATTTGGTCAGTGGACCGTCTGTGCGACAATATGCCGAATATTTAAGAATGCATCAAATCAATGCACCGTCCCTTTCCTCAAATACCTCTGAATCTTTCGCAGAGACAGTCACAGAAGGTTGGCTCCCCGATCCGGAAAACGACCTAACTCCGACAAAAAGCATTCAATCATCAAATAAATCGGCGCCAACCCCTGGAACAGCCGGTACGTTAGGGGCGGGAGGAACACAACGTTTAAAGAAATTTATGCAGACGCTCATTAACATGCAGCATAATGAATCCATGAAACAGGCCGCTTTTTTACAAACGGCTTTACAACAGCTACAAGATGGCTTGTCAAGACAAATTTCCGAAGCATTAACCTCTCCTCATCAACCGGCCTCGTCCAAACATAACCGTAAGTTGGGAAACACTTATCCACGCGGATCGTTTTGCAAACGCGGCGATCACGAGCAAAAAACCTGGGTTCCAACACAAGGCGACATTGAAATCGTCAGCGATGACACTCAAGATCACACAGAATAAGGACAACACATGAATAACATTGACCGTATTTTAACCACTTTAGACAGTTACACGGGTGACATGGATTCTTTAAATGCCACGACAACCGTTTTTGCCGAGGAATTAGGCCCCGACTGGACACAAAGTATTTATCAAACGTTGGGCGATATTCCGTTGGAACAACGCGAACGCTTAGATCATGCGTTCAATTATTACGCGGCTGTTACAGCCTGGAATGAAATTCAAAGTTATCTGACATCTACGTTACCGTTAAACCGATTGGAAATAATGGAACGTGTACCGGTGCTGCAACACTGGTTAAGCTTTTTCGGTGAAGCTGGTCAAAATGCCGTTATACAATTACAAGAAAAACTAAGTACTCCTCTTGAACCCCAAGAGCGGAATTTAATTAACGAAACGGCGCGTTGGGGGCGTCCCGAAAATGCTGCAGCAGCACAAAAATTCACTGAAACGGAAGCATTTGCCGACAATGCACCCGATAACACCGATTCGCGAGGACGAACACCAGCTGATCAAGATTCAATTGAAATCAATGACGAGATTAAAAATTCCTCTCAACCCGAATTAGCCGATACTGAAATAGCAATTGATTCTTCTGCCGAACCGATACAGTCCGTATCGGAACAAGCTTTCCAAGCCGAATCGGTAAAAGCAGAAGAAAATCCGCTTTCACCCCGCGCGTTCGCTGAAGAAACAACAGAAAATACATCCCAAACCGATCCCGTGCGCGCTTTTACTGAAGCGATTTCATCCCTTTACCCGGACGAATCTGAAGCAAAAACCGCACCTGATATGCCGGCAGATCCCGTTGATACACCCGTCAGTGCCGATCAAATCAATTCGGCGGACATTGCCGATCCGGACGTTTTTGATGAAACTGCAACCGAAGCAACTCCTATTATTGAACAGACACAAACCTCCCACTCACCGATTCGTCCCGAATCGCCCGCAATGCCAATGCGGCCACAAATCGTTCCGCAACCAGGCTTTTCAGATGAACCGGGCACCACACCACAAGAAGAACAGATCTTCTTGTCTGAGGCAGAAAAAGTCCCGGCTTCCACCCCCACTTCCACGCTTCCCGAAACGGTCCCCCCAGAAACATCGGAACCGATTGAACCCGTTCCCAGTGCCGAAACATCCGCTCCTCGGGGATTTCCTCCTTTGTTGCAAGCACATGCAACGGACGGCTTTAATGAAAAGGACAATCCTTTCCTAACAACAGAAGCCTCTTTTTCAAGTGAGGCAGAATGGCTGGTTGAGCGAACATTACGCCAAATCCGTTTGTTGCAAGAAATCCAATCTTGGTTGGGGGCACGATGCGTGCATTTGGGAAAAATTGAAATTTTTTCATACAAATACTATGGTTTTGTCGTTGATTTTTATCGTGTTTTACTGAAAGATATTCATAGTGTTTTATCCGATTCTTCATTGATGCCATTATTGGAAGCACATCGCCCCGGGGGCATTAAATACTTGCAGGATACACAACTGTATTTAGAACAAGAAATCCGTTCCGCCGAGGAAAATAGCGAATCGGATGTAACTCCCCTCATTGCCGACGATTTGGATATACAGTTATTCAAAAAAACATTAGGGGTCATTGATCAAAGTGGAGAAAAAGAATACCTGGGACCAGCACCGGATGGTTTTGAGATGATTGAAGATCCCTATGAAGCCATGCAAAAACAAAAACAAGATCAGTATAAACAGTTAGAAAAAACATTATCTGTAACAGAAAAATCATTGGCAGAACAAATTGAATCACCGCAAAATGCAAAAACCTCTTCACAAACGCCCGAAAATAGTGTACAAAGTAAAATGTCTTTTTCTTTCACGCGCAAAAAGCCCGGCGACGGAACGGGGCAACAGTAACGGACACAAGGATATAAACATGACTCTTCAAACTTATTTTTCGTCTTTTTTTAGTCGTTTGGCTGGCGGTGCTTTATGCCTTGCTGCCGTCACAGCGCAAGCACAAATCGTTTCTTCCACACCTATAGCCACAACATCTTCAGCATCGTTTATCAATATTGAAGCCCCTTTTCGTTGTTCAGTAAAAGAGGTTGGCTCTATTGACATTTCAACAACCATTGCCTTAAAAAACAATGATTTTAAACTGACCTATTTTGATGAAATGGATCCCCTGCCACGTTTTGAAGTCAACGGTTTTACGTTTGAATCTATGCCGTTAGATGAGGCGTTACAAAATTTAGTGAACGAGGCAGAAATTGAAGTCTATGCCGAAGATATCGCCTATCCCGAACTAAGTGGCAAAGGTATTTTTGGCAAGCTATCATCAGTTGTCAAAGAACTGGCAACGGCTGGCGACGCCTTTGCCAAATATGATGCCGATCAAAAACGCCTGTATTTATCGCATCGGGGCCGTTTTGAATTAAAACTGCCCGACAATCGGGTGGTTATGTTTGCCGTTTTGGATGCTTTACGCGGGGCCGGCATTACAAGTGTCACCCCAAATTGGAAAGAACATACCATATTGATGATTCTGACACATGCCGAACAGCAAAAAGTGCAGGAATTGCTAGATTATATTTTAAAGGATGGTAATTTGTTATTGGCGGACGTTCAGGTATATCGCCTACATCCATTGCATGCAGATGCTAACTGGCAATCCGTGGTCGCCAATTTCGGTGCAGGACGCATTCACACGGCTCAAGATGGTCTTGTCGGTAAAATGCTGACAATGGGTCATCAACAACGTTTTGAGCATTTGCGAGATTCATTATTGCCAAACTACGACCTTGATCTTATCAGTCAGGGAGTTGCAATTGTCCCTAACGGATGGAAAATGCGTTTTGATATTGGTAAATGTGCCTTTAAAAAACAAGATTTAAGTTCTCTGTCGGTTTTATTAAACACACGTATCAAATCGGCCGAATTCATTGAAACATCTGTTACAATTGACACAGCAAAAGGTGAAATTACAACATTCAACACAATTGATGCCATTGATAATGAATTAGCAATTATCGGGATACCAGCATTTCCGGTAGAAAATGGCTCATTTGAAGAAATGTTATTCACATTAAAATTACGTTTTATCCGCTTTACGAAAGAGGGAGAATAACACATATGACACAATTTAAAGCACCCCCCATCCCGGGGGGACAAGCACAACCGACAATGACGACACCTGTGCGACCGGCACCAAGACCAATACCCGCACAGCCACAACAACCGTCTTATGCGCCGGAGGCTCCGACTTACCCGACCCAACCGGCAGGGTATGCTCCAACACCACAAGCATCAACTCAACCACAAACAACACCGTATCAACAACCGATTGCCTATCCGCCTGCGGATCAACCGGCACCCGGCACGATTCCAACGGGAATGGATGTCAATACATCCACAGAACCGGATGATGATATTTATGCCGATACCATCGTGGCACGCGTTTCACCTAATTTATTAAAAACAAAAACGGTGTATGGGATTTTGGGGGGTATTTTGGTTGTTGGCATGATTTTAGGAGGCATGTTTTTCGGCGGCTCATCTTCAGGCAATGCTCCGCAAAACGCGGCGGCGGCTTTAGGTGTTATTTCAAATCCCGATATTAAAGAGCATCTGCGTCGTTGCGGTCAGGTAGACAAAGGGGAAGCCTGTATTTTATACATCATGAATCACAACCGTTATGATAAAATTGCTGAAGACTTCTTTGACGAGGCTGTTAAATTAATGGAAGTACAACGCTATTCTATTTCAATGGTCAATCCTAAATATGCCAAAACACGTATCCCACCGGGGTATTTTGTTCAGCTAAAAATTCCGAATGTTCGTTAAAGGATTTATTATAAACGTCCGTTTTCTTGAAAGCGGGCGTTTTTAGATCGGTGTATGCTTAAGATTCGCCCCCGCGTCATCCTTACGAATGTGAGCATTCAGCAGTCTTGTTCCGCTTTTATTGACGTTGACGCATTGTAAAAATAAGGAATCATCGCCCTGGACCCTCGGGTCAAGCCCAAGGGTGACGACAGAGGGGGAACCACCGTTCGCGACAACTTATCCCAACCCGCGACACAACCCTCGGCCGTCATCCTTGCGAATGCGAGCATTCAGGGGGGCATTGATACCGTTTTTTAGAAACGAGAGACGTCCCCACACGCGAAAAAGCACACCGCCTGCGACGCCCCTCCGGCCGTCATCCTTGCGAATGCGAGGATCCAGGCAGCATGAATGCCGCTTTTAGAGACCTCAACGCCCCACAAAAATAAGGACTCTTTGCCCTGGATGCCCGATCAGGTCGGGCATGACGACGGTGGGGTGTCATGGACGGTGAAAGAACCCACCGCCCGCAACACCCCTCCGGCCGTCGTCCTTGCGAAAGCGAGCATCCAGGAAAACTGATTCCGCTTTTCTTACCCCTTGACACCACACATAAATAAGGACTCTTTGCCCTGGACCCTCGGGTCAAGCCCAAGGGTGACGATAGAGAGGAGTCCCGGACGCTGACACAACCCCAATCGTCATCCTTGCTCCCCCTCTCCGGCAGTCATGCTTGCGAAAGCGAGCATCCAGGAAAACTGATTCCGCTTTTCTTACCCCTTGACACCACACATAAATAAGGACTCTTTGCCCTGGACCCTCGGGTCAAGCCCAAGGGTGACGATAGAGGGGGAACCACCGTTCGCGACAACTTATCCCAACCCGCGACACAACCCTCGGCCGTCATCCTTGCGAACGCGAGGATCCAGGAACACTGATACCGCTTTTTGGGGACATCAACGCCCCACAAAAATAAGGACTCTTTGCCCTGGATGCCCGACGGGAAAGGGCATGACGACGGGAGGGACGTCACCGCCCACGAAAGAACCCACCACCGGCAACGCCTCTCCGGCCGTCATCCTTGCGAACGCGAGGATCCAGGAAACAACCAATACCGCTTTTATTGGCGTTGACGCTTCGCTAAAATAAGGACTCTTTGTCCTGGATGCCTGATCGGGGGCGGGCATGACGGGAGGAGGAAACGTCATGCTTGCGAAAGCGAGGATCCAGGCAACAACCAATTCCGCTTTTTTAGGGGCGTTGACACCCCGCCAAAATAAGGAATCATCGCCCTGGATGCCCGCATCCACGGATATAACAAAGGGAGGGACAACACAGCCCCTCCCCTCGTTGGCTTTCTCCGGATTTAACCTAAAAATCATTCCCGGTTTCGGTCAAACGGCAATTTCCGTTACTATCTACCACACGCGTAGAACAATTGAAACAACTGGATACTTCTGATCCCTCTACACTTAAAGCTTCATCCCATTTACAAGGGTAACAGGATGATCCGTTCCAAAACCGGTCACCACAACTGTTACAACTGTTTCGTTCACGTGAACCCGTTCCAATGTCAACGCCCCCTTGAATAGAGCATGAAGCACACTTTCCATCCGCGGTTTCAAATTGATCCGATGAACAATTTAAAGCACAATAACCATTACTTGTAACATGACGGTCCCCGCATACTGTGCATCCGGAACGTAAAGTTGTATCATCCCCTACCAAATATGCTGTGGGAGATGTGCAACTGTGGCAAGTTCCGCCGGCATCCCGATATTGACCAGTAGCACAGGCCTTGACACATTGCGTCCCCACCACATCACGCCCACAAGACAAACACCGATCCTTCAATGTATCGTCATCCGGATAAGTGGAAATATCCAAACTGCTGTTGTGATCACACTCCAAACAACTGCCATATGCTGTCCGAATGCGATTGACAGGACAATTAGCTAACACGCAATAATTATTAGATTTTGTATATACGATCGAACGATTCCCGCATTCCTTACAAGAATCATGTGCAAAGGCATATGTTGTTGCACTTTTACCAACAGCATAGCTTTGCCCATCATCACAAGAACGGCAAGTCCCACTCGAATCGCGATAACTTCCGTCACCACACGCTTTATAGCAATATCCATCAATCACTTCCCTAACTTTTTTCCCATTCTTATTACACGCCAAACAAGCATCTATTAATGTTTGATCATTGCCAATATAAATACGACCGGCATATGAGGAACAATTGTAACAATTCATACTGGAATCCCAAAATGTATTATTCGGGCAAGCTTTCAATGCACAGCGATTATTTGATAATACCTGTCTTCCACAAGCGGCAGCCTCACAAACCGAAGCCTCGCTTTCATCAATTGTATATGATGTTGCTGTATTGCAAGGACGGCAATATCCGTTTTTATCTTTAAAATATCCTTCAGCACAGGCTTTAGCACGACAATAAATTGTTGAAGTCCCATAAACTTCGCGATTCTGACATTCCTTGCATAATGTTTTAGCTTCTTCCGTATTTGAAATAGTTACAATGGGATTCTCATCATCACATGCATAGCATTTATTATTTGATCCCATAAAATAAGATCCCTTGATTTCATCTGTATCACTGAGATTACTTCCACAATGAGTTTTCAACATACATGCGCCAACAAGATAAGCCCGATTTGAACATTTGCCACATTCTTCCTCTGTGACAGTCGTGATTCTAGCAGTTTTTGAGGCGCAGGGAACACAGGTGCCATTTGTTTGCATCATATATCCCGGATCACATTTTTTCACACATTTTTTTAAAACTGTATCATAAATTCTGTTGCCACAAGCTTCACATACCTCACGTTGGCGATCTCCTAACAACACATCTACTGCATCTGGGGCTTCACCACACGAAACACAACCACCATCCAATGCTTCAAACTCACCCTCTTCACAAATTGAATCTATACAAGCCCCCTCTTTTTCACTGTATATTTGTCCCGAGGGACAAAAACAAGAATTATCAACCGAATCCAAATAAGTCCCTGTCGGACAGCGGCAGGCAAAAATACGATAATCCAAACTCGCATGCCGACCACATGTTGGTAATGCACCCAAGTCATTTTTATACACAAATGCCATTGTCACACCAGCCATATCAACCGACGGCACACACAGATCAACATCACCAATATATTGTTCATCATTCACAAAAATAACAGGTGGATACTCATAATCACGTAAAATTTGCACACAAACCTCTTCCGGGATATCGTACACATCAATTTCAAAATAATGAGCATTATCCTTGGTAATATAACTGTCTGTTTCATATAACCCAATGATTTTATTTGGAAAAGAGGTTGTCAAATCTGTTTCGCGTGCCAACACATCACCGGTAGGCTCAATTTGTGCCGACACTTCAACCGCACGCATATTTAACTCATTGATAATTTCGTTTGTATGATATTTGTTTAAAGCCCAACGATATCCAGCAATACCTGCAATGCTTAATATCCCCATAATGGCTAATACACCCAACATTTCCACCATGGAGCGTCCATTTTCAGAACAAAATAAAGACCGAAAATTTCCCAATACACGCATACTTGTCTCCTTGAAATTAAAAATCTCGCCTTCCGCTTATAAAAAAGGATCGTTTTTTTTAGACATGTTTTAAAAGAAAAAATAACGTATCCTAAAATACATGTTTTTTATTTAATTACAATGGATTGTTTTTCTATTGACACACTTTTTAAAACATGCTAATTTAACCCAAAAAGGCGTTACATTCTAACGATCCTTTTTTTTAGACATATTTTTATCTTTATAACCTTTTGAAAAAAATAATAAAAACTCACTTTTTACATGCTTTTATGACGTTAAAAAAAGACTTATTTTTTTATAAGTTAGTATCAAAAATTGATTGTAAAATTTAATAAAATTAATTCTTAACCCGGTAAACGGAAGAAACAAATTTTAAAGATCTGAGTGCCTGTAACAATACATCTAATTGTTCGGCGCTTTTAATTTCCACGTCAATATAAACTTCACTCCACCCACCGACACGACTAACCGTATTCAGATTAGATACCTGAACCTGACATTGGGAAATAGCATTCATAATTTCTGTCAACGCATTATTTTTATCTTCAAATGTCACCTTTATCCGAACGGGTAAAGTCTTATCTTTCATCGCATCAGGATTCCAACTGATATCCAACCAACGTTCCGGTTCCTCGCTCAATTGTGTTAATGTGGGGCAATCTTGTGTATGAATAGTAATCCCTTTGCCGGTTGTCACAATACCGACAATGGCATCCCCGGGAACCGGATGACAACATTTTCCAAAGTTAAACGCTACGTCATTACCGATACCAATAATTGGTGTGTGCCGCATTCCGGCGGTTGGATTTTTCTTTTTACTGAATAAAGAAATAGCTTTACGCAATGTCAGTTTGTTTTCGGGATAAACTTGCCGAAAAATATCTTTAAAAGGCAAAAGCCCTTCCCCAATAGTTGCCAACAAATCATCCGGTGTTTCTTGACGATAGGTGGACAACAAAGGTGTCAAATCTTTGGGACTCCAAACAATACCATCTTCTTTTGCGGCATTGTTAAATAGATCACGAGCCAAAGCAATATAAGCTTGTTTTTTCTGAGCCCGTGCAAAACGGCGAATGCTGGCTTTAGCCTTGGCCGTTACGACAATACGCTCCCATTCGGCAGGCGGTGTTTGATTTTTGGCAGTTAAAATTTCTACCTGATCCCCGTTTTGTAACACACTGCGCAGCGGTTTCATTTTTCCATTGATTTTGGCACCGACACATGAATCACCGATACGGGAATGAATGGCATACGCAAAATCAATAGCCGTTGCTCCTTTGGGTAAGGTCATTAAATCCCCTTTGGGAGAAAAACAAAAAATCTGGTCTTGATACAGGGCAATCTTTGTATGTTCCAAAAAATCATTTGAATCTGAAGAATGCTGCATTAAGTCCAATAAGTTTCTTAACCAACGATATTGAGATCCTTCCTTACTGGCACCTTGTTTATATTCCCAATGTGCAGCAATACCATATTCAGCAGCCTCATGCATTTCCCGTGTGCGAATTTGCACTTCAATCCGACGTCCTAACGGACCAATAACGCCGGTATGCAGCGATTTATATCCATTTTGTTTCGGCGTTGAAATATAATCTTTATATCGCCCCGGAATCATGGGGTATTTTGTATGAATAGCCCCTAATGTCTGATAACATTCGGCGATTGTTCCGACAATAATACGAAAAGCCATAATATCAAAAATCTGTTCAAAAGGAATATTTTGTCGCTGCATTTTACGCCAAATGGAATAAGGTCGCTTTTCGCGCCCCTCAATTTCCCCTTGAATTTTATTTTCTTTTAAATCCTCTGATAAATGTGCAATAACGGCAGCAACATCATTTTTCCCCTGTTCGGCTAAAAAGGATAACCGCGTAGCAATGGATTCATATGCTTCCGGATGTAATTCTTTAAAAGCATAATCCTCTAATTCATCTTTTAATTTCTGCATACCGATTCGCTCGGCCAAAGGAACATAAATTTCCATGGTCTCGCGGGCAATACGTTGTCGTTTTTCGGGCTTTTTACAAAAAGACAACGTACGCATGTTATGCAATCGGTCCGCCAGTTTAATGACAAGAACACGAATATCCTCGGAAATAGCCAGAACAAGTTTTTGCCAGTTTTCAGCTTGTTTGGTTGCCTCGGATTTTAATTGAACCTTGGATAACTTTGTCAAACCGCGAACCAAACGGGCAATATCTTCACCAAACAACTCTTTGATATCAGCATACGAAGCCGGCGTATCTTCAACTGTATCATGCAATAACGCGGTGATAATCACACTGCTGTCAAAACGGTATTCCGTTAAAATTTCGGCAACACTGACAGGATGAGAAAAATATGGCTCTCCCGATTCACGCACTTGAGCACTATGCATTTTCATAGCAAATACATAAGCTCGGTTCAAAGCGTCTTCATCCGCCGAAGGATCATAGGACTTAACACGCTCTACCAGCTCGTATTGCCGCATGCGCTATCACTTTTTTAAAATTTAAGCATTAACATCATCAACAACTTGAAACGAATCGGACGTCCTGAATTCCGAGTGATCCGGAGTATAAAGCGTTTCACCCATAATTTCCGCTTCAACCTCTTTAATGTGATCGTTATCGGGACCGATTTCTTTCATAGTCGCATATTTTTGCATCCCCGCAATCAGGTTTTCACGGACCAGATTGGTATCAATAGTTCCTTCTTCAATTTCGCGCAAAGCAATAACCGTATTTTTATCGTTATCACGGGCAACCGTTTCCGGTGCACCGGCTCCCAGTGACTTAGCACGTCCCGCCGCGACAAGAACAAGATCAAACCGATTGGGAATTTTAACGACACAATCTTCAACGGTAACTCTGGCCATGTGATATCCTTTCTTAATTATAATTTAAAATATTTGAAGATAACATACTCTTTTTTTCGTCAAAAATCAAGTGTTTTATTGATTCAAAAAGGGCAAAAGACATTTTACCTTTAAAAAAGAAAATTATTATTTGATTTCCGTGTAATCAACATCAATAATGTTATTATCTTTAAACTGACGGTTTTCCCGTTTAAAACGAGCCGCCATTTTCTTTTGAAAATCATATAAAAACAATTTGTTGCGAATATAACCGATTACCCCAATGATCAGAAATAAAATAATCAACGGAATTGCAATATACCAAGCCACAAAAAGTAACAAGGCAAAAAATACCACCCCGATGCTTAAACTGAGAAAAGCCTGCAAAATACCCACTTACACCTCCATCATTGATTTTAGTTTATAAAGCTCATCTAACGCTTCACGCGGAGACATCAAATCAATATTCAGATTTTTTAACACTGCTTCCACGGCCGATTCTTTTTTATAGGTGGATTGGATAGCTGCCGAAAACAAGGGCAAATCATCAAAGAGAGGCTTTTGCGCTTGTTTTTTTTCTTCTAATTGTTCCAAAACCTGCGTTGCCCGATCCAAAACGCATGAAGGCAATCCGGCTAATTTGGCTACATGAATACCATATGAACGATCAACAGCCCCTTCACCGACCGTATGTAAAAAGACAACATCTCCCTGCCATTGTTTTACTTGCATTGTGTGAAGTGTTACACCATTTAATCGAGTGGCCAAGGCCGTTAACTCGTGATAATGAGTGGCAAACAACCCACGGGATTTATTCACATCATGCAAATATTCTACAACCGCCCATGCCAAAGATAATCCGTCAAAAGTTGCTGTCCCTCGACCCACCTCATCCAAAATGACCAAAGAACGATTCGTAGCCCCATGTAAAATACCCGCGACTTCAATCATTTCAACCATAAATGTTGATCGGCCGCGTGCTAAATCATCACTGGCACCCACACGAGAAAATAGTTTATCAACCAATCCGATTTTTACCCGTTCGGCGGGCACAAAAGAACCCATTTGAGCTAAAATAGCAATTAAGGCATTTTGACGCAAAAAAGTACTTTTACCGGCCATGTTCGGTCCGGTCAAAATCCATAAATTATTGTTTTCTTCACCTAAGGTGCAATCATTCGGCATAAACTGTTGATGCGTTCGTGATAAGGACGCTTCCACCACCGGATGACGTCCTCCTTTGATTTCAAAATCAAAGCCGTCTGTTAAAGTAGGTCGTGTCCATCGATTTAATACCGCGAATTCGGCCAAAGCAGCCGCAATATCAATATGCGCCAGTGCCAGGGCGGTATCAATAATAGATTTCATTTGAGAGATAATTCGGACTCTTAACTGTTCATAAATTTCAAGTTCAAGTTGAAGCGCTTGTTCGTCAGAATGCGCGATTTTATCGGCCAATTCTGCCAATTCTTGTGTGATAAAGCGCACACTGTTTTTAACCGTATGACGGTGAACAAACCCCCATTCTTTCCGTTCTATTAACAAGGAAGCGGCTTTACTTGGCACTTCAACGTAATACCCCAAAATGTTGTTAAAAGAAATTTTTAAATTAGGAATTCCTGTTAAAGAGGCATATTTTTTCTGTAAATCCAGAATAAAAATCTTTGATTGCTCCTTCAAGTTCAATGCCGAACTCAAGGCATTACAGTAGCTGTGCCGAATAAATCCGCCGTCACGACTTAATAAGGGTGGTTTTTCAACCAGTGCCTTTTGTAGCAACTGCACCAATTCGGTATGTTCGCCTAACAGTAACTGATCTTGTTTCAGCGAATCGGGAACCAGACCTGTTTGTGTCAATAACCGAAGTGTCGGAATACATTCCAATCCGCGGGCGATAGCAACCATATCACGCGGGCCGCCACGTTCCAAAGCTAACCGTGACAACGATCGTTCAATATCTGGCACTTCTTTTAACAAGTTACGGACTTCTTTACGGACATCTTCTTCCCGAATAAAATAATCCACCTTATCTAACCGTGCATCGATTTCCGCCCGATCCATTAACGGTGATGCTAACCAACTTGCCAACAACCGTGAGCCCGTATGTGTTAAAGTTAAATCTATTGTTTCAAGCAAACTTTGTGATTTTTTATCATCACTTAACGAGTAAATCAGTTCCAAATTACGACGAGTCGCCGCATCAATTTCCATGAAACGGGATGATTGTTGCCGCTGAGGCGGCAAAAAAGCCGGAATTGATCCTTTTTGTGTCATCAACACATAGGACAATAAAACACCGATCGCTATTATCTCTTGTTTTGAAAATTGATAAAAATAAGATGTCCCAACCGCTTTAAAGAAAGTTTCGGTTACTTGTTTGGCTGCAGCGAATTCAAACCGATTCGGTGGCAAAACCGTCAACGCTTTATGGAATTCGGATAAAACAGCGCTTGCCGTTACCGAAAGCGCCTCGGACACAATGATTTCCGACGCGTTCAGTTGCGCCAATAAAGCCGGTAACTGGCGTTCCGAAATCATTTGTGTTTTCATTTCACCGGTTGATACATCCCCCCAGCAAACGGCATAGCCGTCGGGTGCCTCGGTTAAACAGGCAATAAAGTTATTTTTCTTGGCGTTCAACAAGGCATCTTCCGTTAACGTTCCGGGTGTTACAATCCGAATAACATCGCGCTTGACAACGGCTTTATATCCGCGTTTTTTTGCCTCCTCGGGCTTTTCCATTTGTTCGCAGATTGCGACTTTATATCCCGCACGGACCAATCGAGTTAAATAATTTTCATAAGCATGAAACGGCACACCGCACATCGGAATGTCTTCTCCCCGATGTTTACCGCGATAAGTCAAAACAATATTTAGCTCTTTAGAGGCTGTTTTGGCATCTTCAAAAAACAATTCATAAAAATCACCCATCCGATAAAACAGCAGACAATCCGCATACTTTTCTTTTGTTTCAAGATATTGCTTCATCATAGGTGTGACAATATTGTTTTGCTGTGCGTCAGGTTGTATATCCGGTTTATTTTGTTCTTGTTCCATTTTTACTTTCCTTTTTCATTTTTTCAAAGTATACTTGATTTATGAAAAAAAAGAAAGTTTTAAAAACACATATTTATTCTTTTCGGTTTATCGCACGTATTTTTGTTTTGAATATTCCGACCCTGTTGGTCTTAAGTTTTTTATTGATTCAGGGGGAAATGTCGTTTCTGTCAGCGTTGGTGGTTTCTGTTTTTGCCACCGGTGTCGTCAGTATCGTTACCTTATTTGTCTTTAAGGAATTTGAAAACCTTGCGGCTTATTTAAAAAACTTGGCACAAGGCGGCGATCCTGAAGTTCCCCGCATTCGTCGAGGATTATTCAGTCCGTTTCGTCTGCTTGATTCGTTTTTAATTATTAAAAACCTGTGGTCAGAACAAACGCTATCAGATGCCAGTATTTTGGAAAACCTGCCTAACCCGCTTTTAATGATTCGCCCGGACGGTAAAGTTGTTTGGACCAACCAAATCGGGCGTGATTTTTTTGGTGAAGCCCTTATCGGTCAAACGCTTGCCTCTTTTTTTAATGACACTCTTTTTTCAAAAACGGTAACAGATGTGCTTGAGGACCGAACAACTGCCGAGTGGTTTGAACTCACCTATGGAGATGATGCGGTTCCTTATACGTTTCAGGTGCGCATTCACCGTTTGCCGGCCAAAACAAAGGACGGGGCCACTGCTGTCATCGTGATGCACGACATCACACCGTTTAAATTGTTTAAACAACAACAATCCGATTTTTTTGCAAATGCATCACATGAATTAAAGACCCCTTTGTCTATTTTGTCGGGTGTTATTGAAACCTTGCAAGGCCCAGCCAAAAATGACGCGGTCGCACGCGACAAGTTCTTAACTATGATGAGTGAACAAACAACCCGTATGACCCATCTGGTTAAAGACCTGTTATTATTATCAAAATTACAAATGACTCCCGAAAAAAGCGTCACGGATATTATTTTAATTCCGGATTTGTTAAAAACGATTGTTGCAGATTTAAAAATCAAAGCCGATACACATCATAAAACATTATGTTTGGATATTGTGCACGATTTACCTCGTTTTATCGGAAACCAACAAGAATTGCGTCAGGCTTTCCAAAACCTGATTGATAATGCTTTAAAATACGGGGCTGAAACATCTTGTGTCACTGTTCGGGCCGAACTTGCCAACGGTTTTCCCAAAAAAACAAATAAAACAGGTATTACGGCATCACAAACCATTGCCATCAGTGTACATAATGTTGGTAATCCCATCCCACCTAAAAAAATTCATCGCCTTTTTGAACGATTTTATCGCATTGATTCTTTAAAGAACAGACAAATTGAAGGAACGGGTCTCGGTCTTGGGATTGTGCAGCAAATCATTTTAAAACATGATGGAATGATTGATATCAAAAGCTCGGCAGAAAAAGGAACCACTTTTACGGTTTATCTGCCGCTTGAGTTTTAATCCCAAGCAAAATAGGCATGTAAAACATCTGCCACACGCCGGGCACCGCTTTGCGGTAGAGCACCCGCTTTTTGGCGCACATATTCTTTTAAAACGGGTTGCATTAAATCAAGGGCAATTTGCCCTTTTTTACCCGCAAAATACACATCTATTCGGCAGGGGAAAACATATCTTGTGTTCGTAACAGGAGCCACTAACACATGTGGCAATATTTCATTCAATTCATCAGGAGACACAATCACGGCCGGCTTTAAATTTCCACCGATTTCACAGATAACAACCTGAAATCGTTTTAAATATCCCATTGCCATTCTTTTGCTCCCTTGAATGCATCCGGATTTGTTTTTAACACCTCGGATGCCGCTGAACGCCAACCTTGCCGAGACAGTTTCGGTTGTGATAAAACCACCGTTTTTTGATAAACTTCTAAATCCAGCTCGTCTTTAAAATCACATTCTAAAATAACGGGTTTAGGCAACCGAATCCCCAACGAATTCCCTATCTTAATCAATTTAACGCGCATCTTGTCCGCCTTTTTGCAACAAATCGGCTAACAACATATATAACCGTCCTGTATCTGACCCGACAACCGATGCCATTAATAATCCGTCTGTTTCATCCCGATCCAATGCTTTGGTCATTTTTTCAAAAGCGGCCATATAGTTTGTTACCGCTTGTTTAAAAGACGTATCGGCCAAATACCGTTCGCTGATTTTTCGTCTTTTTTTATCAGATAATTCATGTGTAATATAACGCATAAAAACGGCTTTGTCACCGGCATAATATTTTTCCCACAATGTTTCTTGAATTTTGGGCGAAAACAATTGTGCCAGATCAACCGAATGTTTTTGCAACTCCCGCAAAATAAGGGATGCTTCTTTTAAAGAATCTGATTCAGCAAGTTTTGTGACAGGTTCCCTTTTCAAAACAACGGTATTTTGTTCTGCCTCTCGGGTCATGTTTTGCAATGTATCCCGTGTTTGAAGGGCTTGTGCCTGTAATTGACCGGCTTTTTCGGAAAAAGCCCGACCTGCTTCTTCTAAACGGTCAGCACCGGCAACAACCGCTTTAAACACGTTTTGTGTTTGTTGCATTAACCCGTTTTGCATCTCTTCAAGACGCGATAAACTACGTGTAACTTCTTCATCCAACATTTGACCATGTGCTTTAAAAACGGCTAAAACTTTTTCCAAATTTGCGAATAAATGCGCGTTTTGCACTTTGGCTTCTTCATCAAACCGGGAAATTGTTTCCGTTACCCCTTTATTTTGATTAGCCAATACAGCCGAAGCTTGGGTTATCCCTTCCGTGACCGTTTTTATATCATCACGCGCAGACACGGTATCCCCCAATATTTGACGCAAACTTTCCACCTGTTGCGTGATATCCTGAAGCAATGCATTGACCGTATCTGCTGTTTTACGCGTTACCCGCTGCAAAATAACGGCTTGTTCCGAAAACAAATCGGCAGACTGCTGGGTTTGCTCATTGGCATGGCGTGTCACTTCGGTTAAGTTGCGCGTATGTTCGGCAATAATTTTTATGGATGTAATCGTTTGCGCATCCACCTGCGAAACAACCTGACTTAAGTCTGTAACCCATTGTTTTAAATCATTCCGCACATTTTTTGTTTCTTCCGACAAAACCGTATAGACATCATGGAAATCGTCAATTTGCAACCGCAGTTCATCTGTCAAACGGCGCGTGTAATCCGGTGTGTCGGGGGAAGGATAAATCAGTTCATTCAAATACCCTTGAATTTTAACATTATCTCGCTGTGCTTGAAGAACACGGTCAATGTAACCACCGGCTAAAAAAAACAGGACAATTGGTGCAAAAAAAGATCCCATTAAAGTAATGAATTCAACCAAAGACAGGGTTGCCCGATCTTCCCACCACCCGGAAACACGAATATAATCAAAAATAAAATAAATCCAAAACCCGCTTAATATCAGGGCAAGAAGCAATCCTTTCCAAGCCAGATTTTTGCCGGTTCCCCATACCCATTGTTCCATCTTTTTCTCCTTTATAAAGGCTTAATGCTTCATTTTATCAGACTTTTTCTTCAAAATCAATTATTCCCGTATTTTTATTTTCAAAAAAAGAAAACACTTCCTTAATCCAATTCAGAAGCGCTTTGTAAAACAGGTGCCTTTAAACGATGACGGAACCATGTTACTTGACGTTTAGCATATTGGCGTGTTGCACGTTGTGCGTGTTCAATCATTTGACTGCGCGAAAGCTCTCCTGCATGATAAGCCATGATTTCCTTAACACCAATAGCTTTTAACACACCGCCGCTTGGGTTCAGTGCTTTTAATCGACGCACCTCCTCTTCGGCCCCTTTTTCCAACATCGTCAAAAACCGACAATCACATCGGTTATATAAAACTTCTCGCGGCGGCATAATTAAAATCGGTTCAAAATCGGCCTCAACAAATGTCCGGCGCGGTTTATTTAAAAAAAACGATAACGGTTTGCCCGTAGATAATTGCACTTCCAATGCGCGGCGTAACCGCTGATCATCTGTGGCCGAGCAAGCCTGAACGCGCGCTTTAACCTCCTCAATCGGCATGGTACGCACAAAAGACCGGATATCCGGATCTACCTCGGGAATATCACTCATCCCATGCATCAATGCATCCAAATACATGCCCGTTCCGCCAACCACGATACACTCATGATACATGTTTATCATATCCGCAGCCTTTAAAACCCACTCCATCACGTTTCCGTGGCTCCATGCATCCGCATAACCGTAAAGTAAGTGTAAAATGCCTTCGGTTTCCGATTCATCCGGGCGTGCCGATAAAATCCGTAAATCGGCATAAATTTGCATTGAATCGGCATTGATAATAACACCATTTCTTTGATGTGCCAATTTTAATGCTGCCTCAGATTTACCACCTGCTGTCGGTCCGCCGATAATATATACTTTTTTATGTCTCATTTATAAGCTTTCACTTTAAGCGAACCGTGTCGGGAATTGTGCCTTTAAATGTAACTTCCTGACCGGCCATATTTTGCAAACGCCGAATCCTCTCTTGAACCGGCGGATGTGTTTCTCCCAGACCTCCAAAGGCAGTAACCTCTTTTTGACGCGGATTATATATGCATACAGCCGCCATTTTAGGTGTATCATCCAAAGCTTCAACACGTGCATCCGTTTGAATTTTTTGAAGAGCCG
Source organism: uncultured Alphaproteobacteria bacterium (assembly GCA_944392145.1). Taxonomy (GTDB): domain Bacteria; phylum Pseudomonadota; class Alphaproteobacteria; order CAAHEQ01; family UBA3637; genus CALXVS01. Next base: position 38,005 of record CALXVS010000012.1, read on the forward strand.
CTGCCAAAGCTGTCGGATTGCGTGTAATTAACGCACCCGTTGCATCGGCGGCATATTCACGCGTTCGGAAAATAGCAAATTGAATTATCGGTGCAATCAGCCAATTAAACACCAATAAGGCTAACCCCACAATAATCAGAACATACCCGGCCCCCTTTTCGTTTTTAGAAGAATCGCCGGCACGTACTCTGAAAATCATATCTGCCAAAAAACCAAACACACCCAATCCCGTAATAATCATCATATTTAACAAAATGTCACGATTGCCAATATGCGCCATTTCATGGGCGATTACCCCCTCCAACTCAAGCGGTTCCAAGCGATCTACCAATCCTTGTGTAACAGCGACACTGGCTGTTTTAGGCGATCGGCCGGTCGCAAATGCATTCATAGATGTATCTTGAACCAAATAGACACGCGGTGTTGGTAATCCGGCTGCCAAAGCCACGTTTTCAACTGTCCGGCGAATGCGAAGATGTGCCGGATCCAAAGAATAAGAAATATCTTTGGCATCGGCAAACCCTAACATCATTTTATCCCCGAATGCCCAAGAAAAAAACATCCATCCCAACGCACAACCGAACATAATCGGAACCAAGCGCGATAAATATGCCATTGCACTTTTCAACATCATGGGATCTGACATAAAAAACAAAAACGTGAAACCGTAAATCAGGGTACACAGCACAGCCGGAAACAACAAAATCAATAATCCGGTTTTAAGGTTGTTTTCAAAAATGTGGTCATAGACCGTTTTGGGAACGCGCATGTGCGCCTCCTTTTAAAACTGGACACGCGGTGCGGCGGAAACGGCAGCTCGTTCGGTTTCCTCCAACTCAAAAAAGCGTTCCGGTTCAAAATGAAAGAAACGTACCAATAAATTATTCGGGAACACTTGAATTCGTGTATTGTAAGACAGCACAGCCGTATTATAGAACTGACGCGCGGCCTGAATCTTTGTTTCCGTATCGGATAATTCACGTTGTAATTCAACAAAGCTGGCATCCGCCTTTAAATTCGGATAATTCTCGGATAGCGCAAAAATAGATTTTAAAGCACCCGTTAACATGTTTTCCGTTTGCTCTTTTTGCGGGGATAAATCTTGGTTATGTATAGCCAAGTTTCGGGCGGCAATTACGGCTTCCAGCGTTTTACTTTCATGGGCCGCATATCCTTTGACCGTTTCAACCAGATTTGGAATCAAATCATAACGTCTTTTCAACTGTGTTTCAACGGTACTCCATGCCTCTCGTGTGCGTTGGCGTGCCGATATCAACGCATTGTAAATCAAAATAACCCACAAAATAATCAGTCCCAGAATAATGCCGATAATCATTTTTTACCCTTTCTTTCTTGACAAATGATTTAAAATCAGCTTATCATCCTTTTATTAAAAAGAAAAGCTTTTTTTGAAAGATTTGAACATGCACCCTTGGCATCAGATTGATTTATCCGAATCGTTTCCTGATATTGTTCCGGCGTTTATTGAAGTTCCTAAAGGATCTCAAATTAAATATGAACTGGATAAAGAAAGTGGTTTTATCCGCGTAGATCGCATTTTATTCAGTGCCGTTCACTATCCGGCCAATTACGGTTTTATCCCCAAAACGCTGAGTGAAGATGATGATCCATTAGATATTTTGGTTTTGGGGCAGGCGTCCGTTTATCCGGGATGCGTCATGCGAGCCCGTCCCATTGGGGTTATCAAGATGATTGACGGTGGGCGTGCTGATGATAAAATTATCGCCGTGCATGAAGATGACCCGGAATTTAACGTGTATCATCATATTTCACAGCTGCCACCGCATATTCTAAAAACATTAGAACGTTTTTTCAAAGATTACAAAGTATTGGAACATAAGGAAGTGCAAATAGAACACTTTTTAGGTGAAGAAGAGGCAAAACCCCTTATCCGAACGGCACAAGCCGCATATGAAGCCAATAAACAAAACCTGGAGGGGTTCTTTGCTTGCCGTTGATTCCCCTTGATTCGGTTTTATCATCGGCACTTCAAGCCGATTCTTTTTTTTGCGATATGTTCGGAACCATTTGGAACGGGCAAAATTTTTATAAGACGGTTGCCCCTGTTTTTCGGGCTTTAAAAAAGCGCAATAAAAAAATTTACATTTTGTCAAATGCCACAGTACGCAGTTCCGTTTTTTTCAATAAAACGGCAGCATACGGCCTTGAAAAAGGATGTGATTATGATGATTTCATCACATCGGGTGATGCACTGGCCAATCAGTTAGAGCATTCCTATTTTGAACAAATTACCAACCGTCCTGATTACCGTTTTTATGTTATCGGGCGCCCTAATCCGCTTTTGTTTCATACCATAGCTGCGCATCAAACACCTGTTATAGAGCAAGCTCATCTGATTTATATCAGCGGATTGGAAGTGGACGAAACCCCGCCCCTAACATTGGATCGGTTTTTACCTATTGCACGGCAGGCTTTAAAACAAGGGTTACCCGCTGTTTGTGCCAATCCGGATTATGTTGCTTTTCATGGGACAGAAAAATATTTAACCGGCGGTTCATTGGCCAAATGGTATCAAGATCGGGGCGGTTGCGTCTATTGGACTGGTAAACCGTATTCTTTTATTTTTGGTTATGCTTTTTCCCGGACAGGGGCAATACCGGAAACATCACTTATGATCGGGGATACTTTGCGCACCGATATTAAAGGAGGGCAAAATGCCGGCATGAAAACGTTACTCATCACAAAGACCGGCGTTACAGCGCATGCTTTGGCTACTGGTCAGACTTTATCGGCCTTATGTGAACAAGAAAATGTTCAACCGGATTTTATTATTAATTCGTTTGCATAACTTTTAAAAAGGAGAATATTTTGTTTAAACTGCACCCGAATTTAACAACAAAAGAATATGTGACTGATTTAAATCTTTGTCGCGTTTTAATGGAAAACAATCGTGAATTTCCATGGATTTTTCTTGTTCCAAAACGTGAAAACATCCATAATATGGCCGATTTGGCATTTGAAGACCGTTTGACATTGATGCGGGAAATAGACGTATGTGAAAAAGCCATGATTCGCCTGTTCAAACCGGATCAAACCAATGTTGCCATGATTGGCAATGTGACACCGCAATTGCACGTTCATATTATCTGCCGTTTTCAAACAGATCCCTTTTGGCCCGATACGATTTGGGGCCGTCCGGGTGAAAAAATGACCCCGGCTGAAACAAACCGGCGAAAACTTTTGATTCAACAGGAGATTTTAAAATGAGTAAAACTGCCGTTCTTATTCCCACCCGATTAAAGTCAACACGTCTGCCGAATAAACCGTTAGCCTTAATCAACGGTAAGCCGATGATTCAACATGTATATGAACATGCGGCTACCGTTCACCCGCAAGAAGATATTTATATTGCCTCGGGCGACCGTGAAATCATTGATGCCGCTGCTAAATTCGGGGCCAAATGCATTTTGACAGATCCGGCATTACCGTCGGGAACGGACCGAATCGCCGCAGCACTTAAAGAAATAGATCCTGACGGAACAAAATATGATATTATCGTTAATTTTCAAGGAGACGGCATCAATGTTGATCCGGCACTCAATTTAAAACTGGTTGAACTCCTGAAAAAAACAGATGCCGACATGGTGACGGTCGGTATGCGTATTACCGATCCTGAGGCCATTCAAAACCCGAATTATGTTAAAATTGCCTTGGGATTAAAACCCGATGAGAATATGGGCCGAGCGCTCTACTTCTCACGCAGTGCTATTCCGTTTAATCGGGATGCCGTGCCGGCACTTAATTTTGCTTATTGGCATATTGGTATTTACGTTTATAAGGCTTCAGCCCTTCAAAAGTTCGTCTCCCTTCCCGTTGGCATTTTGGAAAATACCGAAAAGTTAGAACAATTACGCGCCCTTGAAAATGGGATGAGTATTTACGCAATGATTGTTCCGGATATCAAGTTGATTAAAGAGGCACCCGCTGATATCAACACGCCCGAGGAATTAGCCCTGGCACAAAAATATATGAAATAAATAAAGTACTCTCTTTCATCATATAACCGGAGGAAAATAAAAATTTTCCTCCGGTTTTTTTATATGTTATCGCGTTCTTAAAATCGTTCCCAAAAGGAACCATTTTGTAACGATTTTAAGGCGTTGTTTTTACATACCAAATCGGTGCGCGTTACAGGAAGAATAATACCTGAATGACAATTATCGTTTATCTTTGATATGACAAAAAATCATCAACGATATTTTTTTCTTATAAAACAGGATAATAGAAACAAAAATACACTGTCTAAAAAAAAGGATCGTTAGAATGTAACGCTCTTTTGGATTAAATTAACATACTTTAGGAAGTGTGTCAATAAAAAAATAAGTTATTGTAATTGAATAAAAAACATCTATTTTGGAATGGGGTATTTTTTTCTTTTAAAATGTGTCTAAAAAAAGGATCCTTTATTTAAGACAAAAGGCGGTATTTTTATAAAAGGAGACAGCATATGCATTTTAAGGGATTTTTCAAAAAGGGTGTTTTAGGGAAAGCGGTATCAGAGACAGCGGATGCGCGCAATGCCAAGCATGCCGGACAGCGGTGTGTCGTGGACGGGAACAAGTTGTCACAGACGCTGACGCAATCACAACCGTCCTCCTTGCGTATGCGAGGATCCGGGGCAAATAATACCGCTTCTTTTGTTGGGGATATCTTCCCCAACAAAAGAGCTTTATCACAGTGCAGATACGATTCGGCTTTAGGTCGTTCTATGATAGAGATGTTGGGGGTCTTGGCCATTATCGGCGTGTTAAGTATTGCTGCCGTCGCCGGGTATCGTTTCGCCCTGTTAAAGTTCCGCGCCAATGAAGTCACCAACGAACTCAACATGCGCGCTATCAATGTGTCCGCCCAAATGCTTAACACCGG
>CALXVS010000013.1 GCA_944392145.1 uncultured Alphaproteobacteria bacterium
TCCGTTTGGACGGCGTTACAAAAAGGAACCTTTATGTTACACTGCTAAGCATCTGTTTATACGTACCATAACGGGGGTTAGTATCATGAAAAAAGACATAACGACACAAACGATTTTATCCACAGACACCGGTCGTTCTATGGTAGAGATGTTGGGCACGTTGGCGATTATGGGTGTCTTAAGTATCGGAGGGATAGCAGGATATCGGTATGCGATGGATAAATCCCGCGCGAACGAGACGATAGATGAACTGAACAAACGGGCGTTTGTGTATGCCACACAGGTTTTAAATAACGAGATACAGTCCGGAGAACCTTTAAGCAACGGGGAGTTTGGGGACAAGACCGCATTGGGGTATGATGTAGAAGCGAATAAGTCGTATTATCCGGACGAATTTGAAGTAACGTTAAGCAACTATCCGTCAGAGGTATGTCGTGATATTTTAAAAAATTACACAATTCCGTATCAGATTATCGTTTCGGGGAAGGTTTATGATCCGACCTCGGATAATTATAGCATATGTGGTGAAGATGGCGAGACGGCCCCGGAAACGTTGTTTGTGTATACGGCGGATTTAAATCAAGAAAAGGAAGAAGGTCTAGAGAGAAGCGATACTGTCGGTGTTCGGGTCTGCACACCCGGAGAGGAGTTTGCGGCATATGGCCAATGCTATCCGTGTGACAGCAGTGGAAGCTATCAAATCGGCAGTCAGTATGAATACGAATTGTGCCGCGCGTGTGGACGCCGGATGGCAGTTAAAAATCGTTGCGTTCCGGGGTGCATGGCGGGACAGGTATATCATGCCGGTGAAGAGGAATGTTTGAAGCCCGAGTGCGTAACGAACAGTGATTGTGACAGCGGGGAATATTGCAAGTTGGATTCAAGCCAAAACGATTCTTCCTGCACGGAAGCGCCGACCTACGGCACGTGTGAAAGCGCCTCGGACACACAGCCGGAGGATGTTACCGGCGTTGGGAGATACCAAAAGTCCAGCAGCGAAATGAACTGGTGGAGTGCACAGAACTACTGTCAGGCCATTGGGGGACGTATGGCTACGGTTGCTGATTTTGGTTGCGGCGATGACTATGTGGGTAAGAATACAACGGGGAGTTGTGATTCGGATAATTTTAAGGCCTTCCAGACGGCCTTTGGCACAAGCGATGTTCTTTGGACAAGCGATTCGTATAATGCGTGTTACGCTTACCTCGTCCTTCTGGACAATGGTGGCGTGATCTACCGCGGTCGCGACCTCAACATCTACGCATTGTGCCGCGTCGGGGATTAGAGGCACAAATAAATCGGGTTCTTTTGCCTTATGACAATTACATCAGATGAATCAGACCGTGAAAAATGTTTAAAATGCACCTCTACCCCATGGTTTTGGAACGGCACATCCTGCTATCGGTGCGATTCGGTCGAAACACCCACCGTCACAACTGATGAGGAGGAAGCAAGTTGTAATTCTTGCACCAACCGAGAGGTCAAAAACGGTATCTGTGTCTTGGTGCAGTAACACCAAAAAAGCCGCTTTGAAACAAAGCGGCTTTTTCAGATGATAAAAACAAAAAACCAAAATAGGCTTTTGCACGATTGGTGGAGCTGAGGGGGATTGAACCCCTGACCTCCGCATTGCGAACGCGGCGCTCTCCCAGCTGAGCTACAACCCCAACCTACAAAAAGTTTATACACTTTTTTTAAGGGCTTGTCAAGTATCGTTTTTCAAAGTATGATGAAATAATGCAAAAAAAATTTATTTTACCAATTATTTTTCTTTTTACCATTGTTTTTGGTCTTTTCGGAACACACATATGGATTGAAAAAACCATAACAAATACTCTTAAAAATTTTCAAAACCGTGAAATTGCACCCGGTATCTTTTTAAATTATCAGAATATACGGCATGATTCGTCTTGTCATATTAAAATTTGCCACACACTGGAAAATGTTATACTTTCAGGGAAAAATTTTTCTTTACCGCTCGGAACTGTTTTTATCGCTTTACAACCCGTCCCTCCTATAACGATTCACATTAAAAATTCAGCTCTCCTTCATTTAAAAAATGCCTTACAATTAGATGCCGTCTTATCTAAACACATTATTCATATTAATGATGGGGTATTAAGATTGAATCGCCTTAACGCAACATTTAAAGGCTTAATTGATTCAAAAAACCCGGATCAAACCCGACTAGAAGTACAAACCGTCTACCTAAAAGAAACGCTCATCCCTTATTTACCGAAACAAATGCATTTTATGGCCAACTGGCTTTTTAAAGACACCTCTCAAAAACTCCTTATTCAAATCAAAAATGATTGGATAACACTGAACGATATCCCTCTTTTACCTTGCTCCGCTGTGCCCACCCTATCTTTGGACCCGATTATAACACCTTAAAATAAAGAAGATAGGATGAAACCAAACGTTTTTTCTTGTTTTTTGAACTAAAATCGGCTACCCTTATTAAATACTAAATCCGAAAAGGAAGTTCCGAATGATTTTCAAACCGCTTTTACCACTTTTGTTTCTTGCTTTAACCGCATGTGGTTTCAGTCCATTATATTCCGATTCAGATAACCAATTTGTTTTAACCGAATCGGCCGCTGTCAAAATAGATCCTATTCCGGATTATTATGGGTATGTCATGATGCAGGTTTTGGAAAACAAACTAAATCCTCAAAAACAAGCTCAACCCACCCGCTATGTTTTGGATGTTCATTTGAATGATATTATCTATACCGACCAAATTATACAAGAAAACAATTTTTCCGATCGTAAAAAAATCACGATCAGTGCAACTTATCGTTTGTCACGTCTGAAAGACTCACAAACATTGATTCAATCTGCTACGTCCGCCTCGGGTTCTTATAATATTGTCTCAAGTCCTTATGCTACTTTAACAGATCAAGAAAAAAACCAAGAGGAATTGTTACAAATCATTGCTGATAATATCGCTTTGCATGTTTTAACATACTTCAAATCTGAAACGACCAAATAAATGAAAGTAAAACCTTATCAAATCAATGCCTTATCATCTCAGATTAAATCAAGTTATAAAGCAGCTCTTGTTTTTGGAACTGACCCCAGTGTTATTCAAGATACAGCTGAACAAATTGCCCGGTATATCGTTCCTTCCTTAAAAGATGACTTTAATGTTATCAAAGTATTTCAATCCCAATTAAAAGAACATCCCTCTTTATTAACGGACGAAGGAAATGCTCTTTCCTTTATGGGAGGACGAAAGCTTATTTGGTTAAAAGAGGCAGACACACATGCAACTGAAGCGGTTATGGATTTTACACGGTTTGTTAAAACAGATTCTTTTTTATTGATAACCACCGGTAATTTAACAAAATCAGCTGCTTTGCGTGTTCAATCCGAGGAAAATCCTCTTATTTTGGCGGTTGCCTGTTATACAGATGACGAAAAAAACATCAAGAACAATGTGTTAACAACATTAAAAAATAACGGATACACAATTTCCCCCGAAATATTATCCATTCTTTGCCAGCGAATGAGTGAAAATCGTTTGGCAGTGAAATCTGAACTAAATAAACTCATGACTTATCTGGGTGACCGTAAAACTATTACAAACACCGATATTGATGCCGTTATTTCTGTAACCGCTACTGCCAGCATTGATGCCTTATGTCAACAGGCAGCTGGTATCCAATTTGAAAAAACTGATTTTTTATATCGTCAATTACTCCAGGCAGGGGAATCCCCCGTGACTTTAATCCGCTATTTAATAGCTTACTTTAACAACTTACTTTTAGGTATTCATCTTATTCAAAAAAAAGTACCTCTTGAAACTATTTTTAAAAAGATTTTAAAGCCCAATCAATTCAACCAAAAAGAAGCTTTGGCCCGTCAACTGCACTATTGGGACATGGCAACACTGATAAAAATAACAGATTTGCTTTTTGAAACAGAAAAACAAATGAAAACATCCGGTTTAAACCCGGAATTAATGTTGCACAGAACATTAACTCTTGTGAATTCTGCAGCCAAAAAGCAACATGCTAAATATTTATAACAGCACTTTTTATTTTTGCATTAAACGTTGTAATACAATATCCAATTGATCTAAACTATGACAGGAAATCATCACCTTTCCTCCTTGTCGTCCCCAATTAATTGTTACATCAGCATTTAAAATTCGGCTTAATTCCTTTTCTAATGTCACAATATCACTATCTTTTTTTATTATCGGTTCTTTTTGAACAGATTTTTTTGGATTCTTGGCTGCAGCAACCAATTTTTCAGTTTGGCGCACATTCAGCCCCTTTTTTACAATCATATCTGCTAAATTTTCACAATCCGGTGCTCCTAAAAGAGCCCGTGCGTGCCCAATCGTCAAGTCTTTGCGTAAAACGTACCGTTTAATATTATCAGGCAATTCCAATAACCGGGTCATATTCGCAATATGTGAACGGCTTTTACCGACAACTTTTGATAATTCCTCCTGCGTATAGGAAAATTCTTCCATTAATCGCTCATATGCTTGCGCTTCCTCAAAAGGATTTAAATCTTCACGCTGTAAGTTTTCAATTAAAGCAACTTCTAGTGTTGTTTTATCGTCAAAATCCCTGATCAAAACAGGAACTTCGGTTAATCCCGCTTTTTGCGCCGCCCGGTAGCGCCGTTCACCGGCAATAATTTCATACAATCCCTCTTTTTTAGGATACGGTCGCACCAAAAGAGGTTGCAATACCCCCTTTTCACGAATAGAACTTGCTAATTCTTCCAATGCCGATTCATTAAATTCTCGTCGAGGCTGAAACCCACCGGGAATAAGGATATTTATTTTAATCGGCACAACCCGAGCATCCGATGTATTTGTCGGGGACGTCATAAGATCCATATCATCCCCCATCAACGCACTTAACCCTTTTCCTAATCCGATTTTTGGCTTATTCATGATTCATTTCCTTTTCTCGTGTTAAAATTTCGCCGGCCAAACGCACATAGCTTTGGGCCCCGACACTTCTAAAATCATATAACATGACTGGTTTACCATGCGAAGGTGCTTCCGGCACACGCACGTTTCTTGGAATAAGTGTTTCGTATACCCGTTCCCCAAAAAAATTACGAACATCCCGCACAACCGACTTTGATAAATTAGAACGCCCATCAAACATCGTCATCACAATACCATGAATTTCCAATTGCGGGTTAAAATGCTTTTTAATTTTCTCAATTGTTTTAACCAAATCAGCAACTCCTTCCAACGCTAAATATTCACACTGAACAGGAATAATAACACAATTCGACGCCACCAACGCATTCATGGTCAATAACCCAACCGCCGGCGGACAATCAATAAAAATATAATCAAATGCTTCGGCGTTTTCTAATGCATTTTTTAAAAAGAATTGCGGTTTTTCTACACCGGCCAATTCAATATCAACACCCAATAACTCCTGTGATGAGGGTAATACATATAAATAAGGTATTTCTGTTTCTAAAACACTGTCTTTAAGACGATCCAAACCGGACAGGACACTATAAGAGTTTCTGCGTCCGTATCCCCGTTTCAACCCAACGCTAACTGTTGCGTTTCCTTGCGGATCTAAGTCAATAATCAAAACCCGCTTCCGAAGAGCTGCTAACGCGGTTGCAACATTAACAGTTGTTGTTGTTTTACCAACCCCTCCTTTTTGATTTGAAACTGAAAAAATACGTGTCTTTTTCATTCTTTCTTTTTCTCCCGTAATTCTACAATAACACCCTGCTGATTTGTTTGACTGGGATGCCTGATAACATCATATTCTTTTTTTATCTGCTCTATTTCTGTTTCAGCCGTTGAGCCTTTTAAAAACAAGCATTTTGTGACTGGTGTTCTGAGTTTTACTGACAATCTCAGCAAAGTCTGTATATCCGCCAGTGCTCGTGCGGTTATAACCGTTGCTGAAAGTCCTTCTATTTTTTCAATCCGAGCATTAATAACACGCGTTTTTTGCAATTTCAGAACACGAATAACCTCGGTTAAAAAAATGCTTTTACGTGTGTCACTCTCAATTAAAACAACTTGGTCAAAACATCCTTTTAAAAAAGTATTACACAAGGCCAGAACAATTCCGGGAAAACCGGCACCACTTCCTAAATCAATCAAAAGACCTTTTTCTTTTTTAATAAAGGGCCAAAGTTGCGCTGAATCACATATATGCCTTTTCCAAATATCATCTTGTGTTGTTGATGAAATTAAGTTAATGGCTTTTTGCCATTGCTTAATTAAATCTTCATATTGCTGTAACAGCGGTTCTAACGGTTTTAGAAACGTAAAGAAGGGGTTATCTGTTTTATCAATAAAATGTTTCATGTGAAACAATGTATTTTCTTTTTGTTTTTTTTGCAAGAACTTTTTTTTAAAAAGAAAAAATTTTAAAATTTAATCTTATTTTTCAATAACATAAATAAAAAAGTAATAAAAAATTATAAATCAATTTGCCACAAGTTATTTTTAATTTGCGCAACAAAAGCTTTATGACGCTTTAATTCCTCTTCTGAGACAGGAAAAAAGCGCTCCGGACGTGCTTGACAAGCAGGTTTCACTGGTACAATTCCAAAAGGTGAATCTGAAACGGTATCAACCTTTTTCTCAAGAACAAGACCAGGTTCACGCCCCCCCAATAATTCTAAATAAACCTCAGCCAACAATTCCGAGTCCAATAAAGCACCATGAACGGTTCGCGCCGAATTATCAACACCAAAGCGTTTGCACAATTCATTCAAGTTAACACGAGCTCCGGGAAATTTTTTCTTTGCAATCAATAAAGTATCAATAACACGATCAGACGATAGCGGTTGTTTTCCAATCCATCCCAATTCTGCATTCAAAAATTTCATATCAAAGGAAGCATTATGCGCCACAAGACTAGAATCAGAGCCGATAAAAGCCAAAAATTCATCGGCAATTTCAGAAAATTTCGGCTTGTCAGACAAAAATTGTTCTGTTAAACCGTGCACAGCTATCACTTCCTCGCTCATAGAGCGCTCGGGATTTAAATATTGATGATAAACACGCCCCGTCGGAACATGATTAACTAATTCAACACAACCAATTTCAACAATCCGATCCCCATTAGCCGGATCCAATCCTGTTGTTTCTGTATCAAAAACTATTTCCCGCATAAACATTCCTTTTGTTATAAACATCATACGATATATTCTATCATGCGTCAAGATACTTGTTCATAACTTTTTATAACGGGTATAACTTTTATAAAAATCATTTTATATACGGTGCACAAAAAAACGATACCCAATCATACGCTCTTTTTTTAACACACTTAAAAGCAGAACAGATACACCAAAAAAGAAATGTATCCCTCATATAAAAACGAAAAAACAACGAGTCGGGAACAGATGATATTCCTGTCAAGAAAATTAAAAAAAAGTTATGCACGAAATACACACCCACATACTAATATTATTTATTTTTTTTGAAATAAAAAAAGGCTATGTGCATAACGTTTTGCGAGATTTTTTTTCAAAAAAAAAGATTGTTGTTGCCTTAAAAACGTGCTATGATGCCTTTCAAGTTTTTAAGGTAAGTTAAGGAGAACCATGCTAACACTTTTCAATACGGCCACACATCAAAAAGAAGAATTTAAACCGATTAAGGAAAATGAAGTTCGGTTTTATGGTTGTGGGCCAACGGTTTATAATTATGCACACATCGGGAATTTACGGGCATATGTGTTTTATGATATTTTAAACAGGTATTTACGGTATAAGGGATACAAGGTAACGTTTGCCATGAACTTGACCGATGTGGATGACAAGACGATTCGTGATTCTCGGGCGACGCATCAAACACTACGTGCTTTCACAGATTTTTATGCTGAAAAATTTTTTGAAGATTGTGCTAAACTTCACATTAAACGTCCTGATATTGTTATGCGTGCAACCGAAGAAATTGACGCGATGGTTGATTTAATTGAACGATTATTGGAGAAAGGGTATGCCTATAAAACGTCACGGGGAGATGTTTTTTTTAAAATTTCGGCTTTTAAAGATTACGGGAAAATGGCCGGTATAGATGTTTCAGCCTTAAAGACAAATGCAGACGGGCGTTTGGCGGATGAATATGATAAAGAAGATGCCCAGGATTTTGCGCTTTGGAAAGCATATGAAGAACGTGATGGCGAGAATTATTGGGAAACACCGTTTGGGAAAGGCCGACCTGGTTGGTCATTGGAATGCTCGGCAATGGCACGTAAATACTTAGGCCAACCGATTGATATGCATGTGGGCGGTGTTGATCTGATTTTTCCGCATCACACCAATGAAATTGCACAATCTGAATGTGCATATGGTTGTAAGTTTGTTAATTATTGGGTGCATAACGCGCACATTACCGTCAATGGTAAAAAAATGGCTAAATCTGCACATAACTTTTATACATTACGTGATTTATTGAACAAAGGGTATACACCGGAAGCCATACGATACGAATTTGTGAAAGCACACTATCGTTTGACAATGGATTTTATTGAAAACAATTTAAAAGGAAATCAAAGTGTTATAGAAAAGTTTTCAAACTTTATGGAACGTTTGTCAAAAGAAGCTGACGGTGATGGTTGGTCCGGTGCCGAACAGGCATTAGACGATGTGTGTCAGGCTTTTGAATCTGGTATGGATGATGATTTAAACACGCCGGTTGCCCTGGCCGGAATATTTGCGTTTATGACTGAAGTGAATAAAAACTTTAATCACTTAAGTGCGGCACAAGCACAAAAAATAAAGGAATGTATGCTGAAATTTGATACGGTTTTAGCCATTTTACCCATTCGTGAAGAACGTGCTTTAACCACTGAACAAAAGCAGTTAATTGAAGAAAGACAACAATATAGAATACAAAAACAATGGGATAAGGCTGATGCTGTGAAACAGGTTTTAGCCGATCAAGGAATCGTTTTAAAAGATACACCAAACGGTCCTGTCTGGCGTTTCGTGTAAAAAAAGCGGCTTTTAAAGCCGCTTTTTGCTTTAACCGATTAAGAACTTCTCGGCACTTAGTGCGGCGACACAACCGGTTCCGGCAGCAATAATAGCCTGTCGAAAAACGGGTTCTTGCACATCACCGCAGGCAAATACGCCGGGAACAGATGTTTTTTGCCCGAACGTTGTCTTGATGTATCCATATTCATCTAAATCCAATTGATTTTGAAATAAATCCGTATTGGGATGGTTGCCAATGGCAACAAACGTTCCATCAATATCTAAAAAGGATTCTTTTCGTTCAATTTGATGAAAAAGTTTTAATCGCTTTAATTTTTCTTCACCGATGAATTCTTGAACAACTGTATCCCATAAGACGGTGATTTTGGGATTTTGCATCAGTTTTTCGGTTAAAACTTTATCTGCCCGTAAATGTGACCCCCGATGAATCAATGTGACACGATCGGCGACTTCTGATAAAAAGAGGGCTTCATAAACCGCAGAGTTGCCACCGCCGATGACGGCAACATGCTTTTTGCGATAAAAAAAGCCGTCACATGTGGCACAAATTGAAATGCCTTTTCCTTTAAAGGTTTCCTCGCCCGGCACATTTAACCATTTAGGAGAAGAGCCTGTTGCAATAATAAGAGCATCCGCAGTCCATTCTGCGCCCATCTCTGTCGTAATAATAAACGGCTTTTTTGAAAAATCAATACGAGTTGCCATTTCATACTTAACGCGAACACCCAATGACTCTGCTTGTTTTTGAAACTCGGACATCAAATCAATACCTGAAATTTTGGGAAAACCGGGAAAATTTTCAATTTCATGTGTCAGCATCAATTGACCGCCGGCTGTCGGACCGGTTAATAAGGTTGTTTCTAATCCCGCTCTAGCAGCATAAATACCGGCTGTCCAACCGGCCGGTCCCGAACCTAAAATTAAAATACGTGTGTGCATGGTAAGTCCCTCTAACTTATTATGTAATTACAAATAACGTACATTCAATATTTCATATGATTTTTCCCCTTTAGGTGTTTTGACGTCTACGATGTCACCGATTTCTTTACCGATTAATGATTTAGCCAACGGAGATAATAAGGAAATCAGACCTTTTTCTAAATTAGCTTCGTATTGCCCAACAATTTGGTATGTTTTATCATTTTCTGTTTCAAGATCTTGAATATCTACCGTTGCACCAAACAATACTTTTTTACCGGATAACGTTTTTGTATCAATCACTTGTGCATGGGATAATGCCCCTTCCAGTTCTTGAATACGCCCTTCTGTAAAACTTTGCTGTTCCCGAGCCGAATGATATTCGGCATTTTCCGATAAATCGCCATGACTGCGTGCTTCTTCAATGGCGGCAACAATTCGGGGCCGTTCAACAAACTTCAGGCGTTTTAATTCTTCGTTTAATTCTTCATACCCTTGAACGGTCATTGGTACTTTTTCTTCCATGTTTTTTCCTTTCAGTTATAAAAAAGAACACCACGGTCTAACGCCGCGGCATTCAAATTATTTTTTAAAAATGTATGAAAGAAAGTATAATCTTATTTTTTCAATTTGCAAGCTTTTTATTTTCTTGAAAACAGGAAAAAGTGTTGATTGTTTGTTCGGGATCCACCCGAATGTCATGCCAACTTAAAACAAAATGCAAATGCGGGCCTGTTGAACGACCGGTTGTGCCAACTGTTCCTATCTTTTCCCCGCGACGAATCGGCTGATCGGGGTGAACAGAGATTTCATGTAAATGAGAATAGCTTGAAAAAATACCGAATCCGTGGTCAATCAAAACTGTTTTTCCGGAATAAAACATGTCCGGGTGTGTTAATTTAACAATACCGTCGGCCGGAGCAACAACAGGTGTCCCGATGGGGGCGGCATAATCTGTTCCGCTGTGGCCTGCGCTTTTAATCCCGTTTAAAATGCGTTTAGAACCAAATTGACTTGAAATACGTTTAAAATCAGTAACCGGACGTTGAAAGCAAGTTGGAATTTTATAGTAATTATTTGATTCTCTGGCTTTTTTTAATTGTAAAGCCTCTTGTTTTATACGGTGTTGATCTTGGGGGGAAGGTGTTACTTTTTTAGGAGGAAGGCCATTTACGATTTCTTCTACCCAAGCGCGTTTTTGAACGGAAAAAACGAGGGTATCCGTTTTTCCTTGAACAGTTCGGGTGAATGTAACAGTATCATCTGCCCATGTCGGTAAAGCTGCCACAAAATGTCCCGTATCGTTTGCTTGAATCAAATGATCGTAAAGCAAAACTGTTTCATCGGGATTTAAGGTGCCATAAATCAAAGCTCCTTGTTTCAAAGGGGTGTGAATTTCAAACCCGTATGTTGGTATTATCAGACCTGATAGAATTAAAAAAAGAATTACTTTATAATTACTTTTCATGAAATAAATCACCTTGTGTTTCTGAAATAACAGATTGCTTTTTATTTATTTTTTTTGTTTTTTGTTCAGGGGACAGATAAACAGGTTGCTGGCCATCCCAAAAACCGATATTTAATCTTGCACATTGGCTGGCTTGTTTTTTTGTTGTAATAAGGGTGCCCTCTGGTGTTGTGACAAGGGTAAAACCACGTTCCAAAACAGATTTATAAGAATAAGAATCCAGCAATTGGGATAAATAGGTCATTTTATCAGATAATGTGTTTAAAAATACACGTATGGCGTTATTTAAACGATCGCTTTGATCATCCACACGTTGAAAAAACGTGTCAATCACATCACTTAAATTCGGCAGACGTGCTTGAAATTGTTTTAAAAGAGATTCTTTATCATTTAACGTGTAATGCAATCCTGTTTTTAAAGCGGTTGACAATGTGTCCAGTTGAAGAATTAACTCTGTTTTAACGGGAACAGCCTTTTCGGCGGCACCGGTCGGCGTTGGTGCCCGCAAATCGGATACATAATCAATTAAAGTGGTGTCTGTTTCATGACCGACGGCGGAAATCAAGGGAATAGTGCTGTCAAATGCGGCTCGCACAACATTTTCTTCGTTAAAACACCACAAATCTTCCAATGAACCACCCCCGCGTGCTACAATCAAAACATCCGGGCGGGGAATAAAACCGGTAGGTGTATTTAGGCCTGAGGCAGGAATGGCGTTCATTCCCTGAATAGCCGCACTGATTTGTTCGGCAGCGCCCTCTCCTTGAACCAAAACGGGCCATAATAAGATATGGCGCGGGAATCGGTCCGAAATTCGATGAATGATATCCTGAATGACAGCGCCCGTCGGCGAGGTGATTACACCGATTGTATCGGGCAGGTAAGGAATCGGCTTTTTATGGGCTGTATCAAATAATCCCTCTTTTTGTAATTTTTCCCGACGTTCATTTAAAAGTTTTAATAAAGCGCCAATACCGGCCGGTTCTGCCGATTCCACAATCATTTGATAAGTTGAACGTCCCGGATAAGTGGAAAGTTTGCCGCTGCAAATAACTTCTAATCCCTCTTTTAACGCATTGATTGTTGTGGCATCTCGGCCGCGCCAGGCAATGGCTGATAAAACCGAATCGGCATCTTTTAACGAAAAATAGGTATGACCGCTGGGCGCGCGTTTCACACCGAAAACTTCGCCTTGCACCTTTATTTTTGAAAACAGTTGTTCAACACTGCTTTTTAAAGTCAAAGAAATGTCGGTAACACTGAAAACAGGAGGTTCGGAAGAATCAAAAAGGGTCATTGTTTTTTCCGTTTGTTTTTAAAAAAAGTCGTTAAAAGTTTGCCGCATTCATCTGCATGAATACCGCCGGTGACGTCAGGTTTATGATGTGTTTGCGGGTGTTCAAATGTGCAGCATCCCTGAAAAATACCGCCTGTTTTGGGATCAAAAGCACCGAAATAAACATGATCTACCCGCGCTAAAGAAAGGGCTGCCGCACACAAGGCACACGGTTCCAATGTCACAAAAACCGAACAACCGTTCAAGCGTTTTTGATGTAATTTTTCAAATGCTGCGGTTAAAGCCAATATTTCCGCATGCGCTAAAGGATTTTTGCGTTCTTCGGTTTCGTTTCGGGCCATGGCAATGATTTGGTGTGTTTTTGAATCAAAAATCACAGCACCGACAGGAATTTCATCGGCCTGAAAAGCTTCTTTGGCCAACGAAAAGGCCGTTTTAAAAATGGTTTCGTTCATCTTTGCTCTTTTCTTTTACATGATTTCGTTATAATATATGATTTATGACAAAAAAGGAAGAACGAATTGCAAAAACAATTGCGGCTGCGGGTGTTTGTTCGCGCCGTGAAGCCGAACGCCTGATTTTGGACGGACGCGTTAAAGTAAACGGGGTTGTTTTAAAGACGCCGGCGTTTTTAACAAGTGAACAAGATCAAATTTTAATAGACGATCAGCCGTTACCCGGGCGTCAAAAACGCCGCCTTTGGTGTTATCATAAACCCGCCGGATTGATTACAACGCATCGTGATCCGGGAGGACGACCGACGGTTTTTGAAAAATTGCCGAAGTATTTGCCACGTGTTGTGTCGGTCGGGCGACTTGATTTTAATTCCGAAGGATTATTGCTTTTAACGACGGACGGTGCGTTGGCTCGTGCATTGGAGCATCCGTCCCGCGGGTGGACACGCCGGTATCGGGTGCGTGTGCATGGTGACATAACACCGACGATAATTGAACGCTTAAAACAAGGGATAACCGTTAAAGGCATTCACTATGCATCGTGTGAGTTGGAAATAGAACGCAAACAAGGCAGCAATACGTGGGTAACCATCACACTTAAAGAAGGGAAAAATCGGGAAATCCGAAACATGATGGCATTTTTCGGGTTGCCTGTCACGCGATTAATTCGCGTTTCTTACGGTCCGTTTCAATTGGGGTCTTTAGCACCGGGTGAGGTGCGCGAGATGACCGGTAAAGCAATAGCGGATTTGGCATGAGAATTATTGCCGGTACATGGCGCGGTAAAAAACTGCAGGTACCACCGGGAAATGTGACACGGCCGACGGCCGATCGTGCCCGAGAAAGTTTGTTTAACATATTGACAGCCCGATTTCAAAGACAAGGCATTTTATGGTCAGACCTGACATTTTGTGATGTATTTGCCGGATCGGGTGCTGTTGGGATGGAAGCGTTGTCACGGGGCGCAAAACAGTGCCTTTTTTTTGAAAAGGATTCGAATGCTTTTCATGTTTTATTAAAAAATACCGCCGGGATTGATCGGGCGATTCTTTATAAAAAGGATGCCTTATTACCGCCGCCTGCCCCGAAAAGTGTTGATGTGGTATTTATGGATCCGCCTTATTTAAAAAATTTATGGCAGTCAGCGTTGGAAGCATTTTTCAAACAAGGATATATCGATGCACATACGCTTGTTATTGTGGAAACAGACGGATTGGGGAATGAAATGTCACCATCGGGATGGATATTAGAACAGATACGGCAATCGGGTCGTAACCGTTTTTTATTTTTAAAGCGGGAAAATGAAGTTTGCCCTTTGACAAGCGAAACAGAGGAAATTAAATAAAATAAAGATAAAGGGAGTGACAATATGAATTTGCAAAAAATGGCAAAAGCGGTTCGTTTTCTATCGGCAGATATGGTGGAAAAGGCAAAATCAGGTCATCCGGGCATGCCGTTGGGGATGGCAGATGTGGCAACGGTTTTATGGGCAAAATTTTTGAAATTTGATGCGACCAATCCTGATTGGCCCGACCGAGATCGGTTTGTTTTATCAAACGGGCACGGATCGGCATTGTTATACAGCTTGTTATATTTAACCGGATTTCCGGGGTATGATAAAGAGACCTTGAAGCGGTTTCGTCAGTTTTCATCTTTGACGCCCGGGCATCCCGAAAAAGGTGTTGGCGTTGATTTTTCAACAGGACCTTTGGCACAAGGGTTGGCCGGGGCAGTCGGGATGGCATTGGCCGAAAAAATGCAGAACGCCCGTTATACGGATGCCTTGGTTCATCATAAGACTTATGTTTTTGTCGGGGATGGCTGTTTAATGGAGGGATTATCCGAAGAAGCGTTGCAATTGGCAGGTCGCCTGAATTTAAATAAATTGATTGTTTTGTGGGATGATAACCGTATTACAATTGATGGAGCGGTTCAATCGGTTAGTGTCACAGATCAAAAAAAACGATTTGAAGCCAGCGGTTGGCAGGTTCTTTCCTGTGACGGACATGATTTTGATTCAATTGAAAAGGCCCTTAATCAAGCGCAAACGGCAATGAAACCAACAATGATAGCTTGCAAAACGACAATCGGATTCGGAGCTCCGCATAAATCCGGAACCTCAAAAGCACATGGGTCTCCATTGGGGGCCGATGAAATACAAGGCATGCGCCAACGCCTTGAATGGTTTTATCCACCGTTTGAAGTGCCCGAAGATATTTTGAACGATTGGCGTTCTATCGGTTGCCGATCACGGGAAAAACGCCGGTTATGGGAAGAGCGTTTGAAAAGTTTTTCCGGCCGAGAGGCTTTTTTAAATGAACAAGATGATGCTGTTTTCAAAAAAGCGTTTGATGCCGCTGAAATCTATAAAAATCGGGTTATTTCGGAAAAACCGGTGTTATCTACCCGTCAGGCATCTCAAAATGCATTGTCGGTATTGACGGAACATATCCCGCAGTTAATTGGCGGGTCGGCTGACTTATCGGCATCATGCCTGACGATGACGCCGGACAGTCGTCTTGTGACGGTTCAAGATTTTTCGGGTAATTATATTGAATACGGCATTCGGGAACATGCAATGGCCGGCATTATGAACGGATTGGCCGCCTATGGAGGGATTATCCCTTACGGCAGCACGTTTTTATCGTTTTCGGATTATATGAAACCGGCCGTTCGGTTAGGGTGTTTGATGCACTTAAAAGAAATTTATGTTTTGACACATGATTCCATTGCTGTCGGGGAAGATGGTCCCACGCATCAACCGATTGAACAATTGGCCATGTTGCGGGCCACGCCGAATTTGCTTGTGTTTCGTCCGGCGGACGGGATTGAGGTAATGGAAAGTTACGAAACGGCTCTTACGGCAAATGGTCCCAGTGCATTGGTTTTATCGCGACAAAATTTGCCGACGATTCGTTCTGACGCCCATGAAAATAAAACCGCATTCGGAGCCTATGTGTTATATGAACCCGAAGGAGGCAGAGATGTAACGTTGTTGGCAACGGGATCAGAGGTCTCTTTAGCACTTCAGGCAAAAGATTTGTTAAACACAAATGGAGTTCGGGCGGCAGTTGTTTCAATGCCGTGTTGGGCTTTGTTTGAAAAGCAATCTGCCGCATATCAGGCGACTGTTTTGGGAACGGCTCCCCGTGTGGCGATTGAAACAGCATCCTCTTTCGGATGGGATCGTTTTATCGGTGATGTCGGAGCAATTTTATCTATTGATACATTTGGAAAATCGGCACCCGGTTCCGAGTTATTGGAGAAATTCGGTTTTACGAAAGAAAATATAACACAGGTTGTTTTAAAAGTATTGACGTTGGTTTAATCAAAAAAAAGGGGGAAAATATGGGGTTACATCAGCAAACGGCACATTGGGTTGACCGGCATTTGATTACGGCATCACAGCGACAAGCCATTTTAGAATCCGAACGACAAAAAATCGTTCCGTTTTTTAAGTTTGGTCTTTTTTGGATAGGTATTTTGTGTTTGTTAAGCGGTATTTCTTTTATCATTGCCGATTACTGGGCAATGATACCGTCAGCCGTTAAAATAGCGGGCGGCGGTGTGTTGTTGGGGATGATGGTAACATTAACCGTCTATTTTTTTAAAAAAGAGAAGAAAACGCTGACGGAATTGGGATTGTTTTTAAGTTTTTTGGGAATCGGCGCCTTTATCGGGTTGATTGCTCAAGTATTTGCATTGCCTTTGGATTCGGGACGGGGATTATTGATTTGGGCCGTATTGTCCTTTGTGATTGTGATGTTCAGTCAGCGTATTTATTTATCTTTTTTATGGATTCCGTTATTTTTAGGGGGATTGTTGGGATATTTGAAATGGGAATTCCTTTTTTTGTTTTTTCAACAAGTTCCTATATTTACAACTTTTTTATCAGCGTTGGTATTATTGATGATTGTTGCTCTGACAGCAGATTTAAAGGCCTCTTTTGCTGTTGGGCTACGTCATTGGGCCATTCTTTTATATTTTGGGGCCACCTTTTTGGGAGATTTTTCGGCACCAACGCCCTTTTTGGGAATGATGTTAAGTGTTATCTTGTTGGTGGCAATAGGCGTGACTGCGGTTTTGAAACACAAATCATTCTTATTTAATCTGACATCATTTTTATTGGTTTTAAGAATTATTTTCTTTTATTTTCAATCTGTTCCGGGATTAAGTGCCTGGGGGATCGGTTTGATTGCATTAGGGGCTATTCTTGTTTTTATCGGATACCTGATATTACATAAACGATTACCATGATAAAAAAATTATAATAATTTCAAATGATTATTTAGATAAAAAGTGTATCTTTAAAAAAAGGATTCTTTTCTTTAGACATGACATTTGCAAGGATAATTTATGTTTTTTCGTCTGATTGTTTTTTTGATTTTTAACGGAATCATTCTGTTACCTCTTTTTTATCGCTATATTTTATTTTTTAATCCGCCGGTTGCTGTTCAATTTACCTTTTTGGGGATTCTTTTTCTATTTGGTCTGTTACCGATGGGAGCTAATGAACGATTTGAAAAAAATTTTAAATCTTTTTATCCCCTTTGGCGAACGATTCTTTATGCGATTTATATCGGGGGCATTTTGTTGCTTTTCTTGACATTTGTTCGGGATCTTTTTTGGATTGCCGTTGCCTTTATATTTTCACAAGTTCCTTCACCGTTTGATATTGGTCCCGTGATGTATGCCAATTCACTGACACTGACGGTTGTGATAGTGCTGATTTTATGGTCTTTGGTTGAAGGGAATCGTCTGCCCCGCTTGCGTCATATCCCTTTTTATTCGCCTAAAATAACTGATCCCATACGCTTGATTGTTTTAACTGATTTACATTTACACCGAACAACACCGATTAGGCGTATTCAAAAGATTATTGATCAAGTGAATACATTAAAACCTGATATTGTTTTGCTTGTTGGTGACACAATTGATGATGAACCAACACGTTTGACGGCGTTATTAGCTCTTTTTAAAACAGTATCAGCTTCCGGTGGAATGTATTTTGTGACAGGAAATCATGAATTTTACATCGGATATGCGGTTTGTGTTCGTGCTTTAAGCGACATGGGGGCGGTTTTGTTGGATAACAAAGGTGTTTTATTAAAATCTAATTTGTTTTTAGGGGGTATACCCGATTCGGAATGCGGGCCAAAGTTTTCAAATAAGCCTAATTTTAATAAAGCCTTTCAAAATGCCGATTCGCATATGTTTCGGTTATTATTATCCCATACACCGATTCGGTTTAAAAAAAATTCTCCTTGCGATTTAGAAATATCAGGACACACGCATGGGGGACAAATTTTCCCGTTTCATGTTGCTCCTTTTTTAAGATATAAATGCGTTGCTGGTTTTTATCGTATGGGAAATGCATGGTTATACGTTTCGCGTGGTACAGGCCAATGGGGACCACAAATGCGCCTTTTTGCACCAACAGAAATCACCTGCATAACACTTTGTCCGTGCAACAGGAAACTTCCCTTACCTTAAAGGATTAAATTTTTTCCTTAAAAAGATCCTGAATGGGAACTTCCAAAACGGTTGCAATATCATTCAACAGCAAAACGGATAAATTACGCTTACCGTTTTCAATTCCCGACAAATACGAGCAGTCAATTTCCAACGCCGTGGCTAAATCAATCTGCCGTAAATGTAATTTCTTTCTAAGAAAGACAATATTATTTCCGATATTTTTTAAAATCATGCCTCTATCATACTGCCATCTTAAAATAAAAACATGGACTATAGTCAATGTTTATAAAAATTTTTAAAAAAAATACACTTTTTTTGCTTTTTAAAAGATATTAAAATATATATTTAAAAATAAATATCTAATATAATGGTTGTCTTTTACATTTCATCCACTCTTTCATATCAAAAAATTGTTTAGGATGTTTAAATATAGTCAAAAAATAAAGTGAACGCAAGAAAATTCTTTAAAAAGCATAAAAATACTTTAATGCAATTGGGAAGGTAATAAGAGTTTTTTTCTAAAAAAAAGGATTATACGCCCATTGAAGCAATGCTTGACGTTGCCGGGAACGACACTTAAGATCCATTGGAAAGCAATTTTTTTCAACTTGAGCCTTATGACGGATGAACGTGCGCCATCTTTTAATTTGAATGTGATCAATCCTTTTCAGTCGGCGTCCGCTGTAATATCGGCAATACCATTGAAACCAGCCGCGCGGATCGGGTCCGATAATCCATCCTTTTTGACGCCATGTCACAAGGGATTGCCGCGACTTTATGTGAAAGCAGTTACAGAAAACATCCGGTTTTTGGGGTGATAATTTGGCCTCTTGAAACCAATCTGACGGAAATTCAGATCGGCAGTCGTTTAAATAATGTCCTTCAAACACGCCCAACGCCAACATTTCCTTGGGTGTCAATTCAGGCGTAAATTCCGAATCAAAATCTTGGCCGAATCTTTTTTCCCGGATATAGGTATATCCCGTTTGCATTTTGTCATGAACCGTTACAACAACTGCCTTTTCCATAGTGATTCAAATAATTTCACTTTCGGGAAAGTCAAGAACTCTCTTTTTCCAAGGAAAACAAGCCATTTTTACATAATTGTGCAAAAATGGGGCGATTAAGTCCTAATTCGGCAATCAGGTCGGTTGGTGTTGCCGTTACACAAAGAGGGAAAAAGGAAGTCACGCCGTTTTTAACTGTTTTCACAACAGCACTTGGTAAATCCGCCCGCCCGATACAGGATGACAAATACACAAAGCAAGCTTCATTATCTTTTAAATGCTTTAATGCCAGTTTCCGTGCATACAAGTTAAGTGTTAAATCAGCCTTGCTGGGATCTTTTGTCCACGGACTGCCTCCACCGATTGGAGCAGCTGTACCATAAAAATCACATGCTAATTTACGTCCCGTCACACCGCAATCGGCGATTGAGGCGTGGGTTTGGTATACTCCCGTTCCGTTCACAATTAAACGTCGCGGTATTTGTCCCAGTGTTTGAACAATAAAATCTTTTAATTCTGTTTTTTTAAGCATCGGAACGGCAGCAATCACCGTATCAAGTTCATTGTGGGTGTCCAGTGTTACCTGTGTTTTAATATCAAGGCCCAAGCAATCTGATGTGAGTGCTCTATCATACAAAGCCTGATTTAAGCGGCGTGCTAATTCTAAAGCCCTGTCAATATGTCCCGGCCCTTGACAGGCGTAACCGACAAAAACACCTTGATCCCCCCATCCGTTTCGGGCGACTCCCTGATAAATTTCGGATGATTGCCGACCAATTAAATCAATCACGTGAATCCGATTCGGTTCTATGGCAAAAGATCCCCACCGCCGGGCATAAGATTCCGTATATCCAATATCAGCCAATGCCTGTAATACAAATGTTTTTAAGGGTTTTAATGATATATCTCCTGTTACTTCGCCTCCTAATACAACGGTATTACCCTTGATTAAAATTTCAACGGCGTATTTTACGTTTTTATCTTGTTCTGTTAAGCGGTCTAAAAGAAAACTTGAAATGTAATCGGCAATTTTATCAGGGTGCCCCAAAGACACCGCCTCGGCTGTTCTTTGCATGATATGCTCCTTTTTTAGTCCTTTGACGTGGGACAAGTCAGGTTAAATCCACTGTGATCCGGTAACCGAATCAAATGATATTTTATACCACTTTCTTAAAAGAGTCAAGTGCTGTTTTTTTATTACTCCATGTAATGGTATTATTACCCTATGTAATAGTATTATTCTGTTTTAAGTTTTCTTAAAGCCCCCCTTTTTGTTTTTTTAAAGGAGATGCTTTACTTTTTTTAAAGGGATCATGTCTGAAAAACATGTCTTTTCTTTAAAATGTATGATAATATGATAACTTCCGGTTAAAAATAAACAAAAGGGGTGTGTATGACAGCGTATGACATCAGAAAAGTTGCGGTTGTTTTTTTGATTAAGCAAGGGGATAAGTATTTGTTCCAAAAGCGCATAAATACCGGATATTGTGATGGGTATTATCTGTTACCCGGAGGACATGTGGATGCGGGGGAAACTGTTTTACAGGCGGCTGTGCGTGAATTGCGGGAAGAATTGGGTATTCGGGTTTTGCCGAATGATTTAACTTTTAAATTGGTTCACCCGTTAAAAACGCACATTGTTTTTTTCTTTGAAGTTCAAAAATATACGGGAACCATTTCAAACCAAGAACCCGATAAACACAGTGATGTTTCATTTTTAAGGTTAGATCACCCTGAAATTCTGTCTGAAGTGTGTTTAGAAGTGCGCCAAATTGAACAAAATCAATTTTTTTTAGAATAAAAACAAACTGTTAGAACTTTTGAAAAAATCGTTACAAAAAGGTTCCTTTTTTTGCAACTGTTTTTTTATGTTTGTCTATAAAAAGTATAAAACAAAAGAATCCCTTAAGAATCAATCTGTTTTTTAAAAAATATCCGATAAGTCTTCTATCCGTTTGGACGGCGTTACAAAAAGGAACCTTTATGTTACACTGCTAAGCATCTGTTTATACGTATCATAACGGGGGTTAGTATCATGAAAAAAGACATAACGACACAAACGATTTTATCCACAGACACCGGTCGTTCTATGGTAGAGATGTTGGGCACGTTGGCGATTATGGGTGTCTTAAGTATCGGAGGGATAGCAGGATATCGGTATGCGATGGATAAATCCCGCGCGAACGAGACGATGGATGAGTTAAACAAGCGAGTGGTTGTGTATGCCACACAGGTTTTAAATAACGAGATACGGTCCGGAGAAACTTTAAGCAACGGCGAGTTTGGGGATAAAACCGCTTTGGATTATGATATAGAAGCAAAAAAATCGTATTATCCGGACGAATTTGAAGTGACGTTAAGCAATTATCCGTCAGAGGTGTGTCGGGATATTTTAAAAAATTACATGATACCGTATCAGATTATCGTTTCGGGGAAGGTTTATGATCCGACCTCGGATAATTATAGCATATGTGGAGAAGATGGTGAAACGGCCCCGGAAACGTTGTTTGTGTATACGGCGGATTTAAATCAAGAAAAAGAGGTTTTTGAAGAAAAAGAAGTAACAACTTATTATTACGATGAGGTCTGCACACCCGGTGAGGAGTTTGCATCACAAGGCCAATGCTATCCGTGTGACAGCAGTGGGAGCTATTATATCAACGAACAGTATGAATATGAATTGTGCCGCGCGTGTGGACGCCGGATGGCAGTTGAAAATCAATGCGTTCCGGGGTGCATGGCGGGACAGGTATATCATGCCGCTAAAAAGGAATGTGTAACGCCCGAGTGCGTAACGAACAGTGATTGTGGCAGCGGGAAATATTGTAAGTTGGATCCAAGCCAAAACAATTCCTGCTCGGAAGCGCCGACCTATGGCACGTGTGAGGAGTCCACCTCGGATACACCGAAGGATGTTACCGGCGTTGGGAGATACCAAAAGTCCGGCAGCAAAATGAACTGGTGGAGTGCACAGAATTATTGTCAGGCCATTGGGGGCAGGATGGTAACGGTCGCGGATTTTGGCTGCGGCAATGATTATGTGGGCGCAGGTAAGACGGGGTATTGTAATGCGGATACAACAACGTCCTACGAAGGGACACGCTCCGCGAATATGGTGGCGTTTCAAAAGTCCGGTTTGACAAAGACAAAATATTGGATAAGCAATTCGCATACTGCGTGTTACCGTTACGTCGTCGTTCTGGGCAGTGGTAGCGTGGGCACCAACTTTCACAGCGACGTCAACTACGCTTTGTGCCGCGTCGGAGATTAGAGGCACAAATAAATCGGGTTCTTTTGCCTTGGGGCGGGTGTCTCCCATAAAACTATTCCCGCCGATCAGCAAAAGAAAGCCCCTGCGGGCCCCCGTCCGCAGGGGTGTTTGTTTGCTCCCTTAAATGACAAAATACTTGCTTTTCGCTTTGGTTCGGGATATAACAAGGGGGAAAATAAGGACGAACTTTAAAATACAACTGAAAGGAAACAAATATGTCTTTAGTCTCACTCAGACAATTATTAGATCATGCGGCCGAACACGGATACGGTATTCCGGCGTTTAATGTGAACAATATGGAACAAGTATTGGCCATTTTGGCAGCTGCGAAAAAGACGGATTCCCCTGTGATTATTCAAGCATCCAAAGGCGCACGTTCCTATGCGAATGATGCTGTATTAAAACATTTGATGATGGCCGGTGTTGAAATGTATCCGGATTTGCCGATTTGTGTGCATCAGGATCACGGTTCCAGCGTGGATATTTGTTATTCGGCGATGATGAATGGGTTTACATCGGTCATGATGGACGGTTCGTTAGAAGCGGATGGCAAAACACCCGCGACACATGAATACAATGCCGATGTGACACGGCGTGTATCCAAAGTGGCGCATACCGTCGGTGTGTCGGTTGAAGGGGAAATCGGGGTTATCGGTTCGTTGGAAACGGGTAAAGGGGATAAAGAAGACGGTCATGGGTTTGAAGGAACATTGGATAAATCCAAATTGCTGACGGATCCGGATGATGCGGTTAAATTTGTGGAAGAAACGCAGGTGGACGCATTGGCCGTGGCGATCGGAACCTCACACGGCGCTTATAAGTTTACGCGCAAGCCGGACGGTGCGATTTTATCCATTGATACGATTAAAAAAATTCATGAAAAGTTGCCCTATACGCATTTGGTGATGCACGGGTCGTCATCGGTGCCGCAGGAATTACAGGATATTATTAACGCATATGGCGGAAAAATGCCGCAAACATATGGTGTGCCGGTTGAAGAAATTCAGGAAGCCATTAAACACGGTGTGCGTAAAGTCAATGTGGATACCGATTTGCGTATGGCCATGACGGGTGCGATTCGTAAAGTGTTTTCACAAAAACCCGAAGAATTTGATCCGCGCAAATATTTAAAACCCGCGATGGACGCGATGCAAAAAGTGTGTGAGGCACGTTATGAACAATTCGGTGCCGCCGGTCATGCTTCTTTGATCAAGCCGATTTCTTTAGCGGATATGGCCAAACGGTATCAATCCGGGGAATTGGCGCCGAAAATCGTGAAGTAAGGTTAAAAAAGGAGGTTCCGTCGGTTTATCAATCAACGGAACCTTTTTTGACAAAGGAGAGAACATGGTTCAGATAGCGCCCAGCCTTTTATCGGCGGATTTTGCCTGCTTGGGTAAAGAAGTGCATCGTATCTCACAGGCCGGTGCCGATTTGATTCATCTGGACATTATGGATGGACACTTTGTGCCGAATTTGACATTTGGGCCGATGGTTGTTTCTGCTATTCGGCCCTATTCATCCCTACCGTTTGATGTGCATTTAATGCTGGATAAGCCCTCTGGTTTTATAGAAGCCTTTGCGGTGGCCGGTGCTGATTTTATCACGGTGCATCTGGAATCGGATGAGGATCCGGCAGTTTTAATTTCTCAAATTAAAAAGCATGGGAAAAAAGCGGGGTTATCCGTGCGTCCGCAAACGAATATCAATCGGCTGATTCCGTATTTACCGGACATTGATTTGGTTTTGGTTATGTCGGTGGAACCCGGCTTTGGCGGGCAGGCATTTCAATGTCAGGCACTTGATAAAGTGGTTGCCTTGAAAGCCTTAATCGGTACAAAAAAAATCAAGATTTCCATTGACGGTGGGGTTAATCCCCAAACAGCACCCGCCTGTGTATTAGCCGGTGCAGATATTTTGGTATCGGGCAGTTATATTTTTAAACACCGTTCTTACGCGCGGGCGATTGCTGGTTTAAAGGAAAGGCAGTAAAGATGACACGTATTTTGATTGTTGAAGATGAAGCGGCATTGGTCACGCTTTTGAAATACAATCTTGAAAAACAAGGATATGAAACAAGCAGCGTTATGGAGGGGAAAGATGTGCTGCAAACGGCACTTTCGGAAAAACCGGACTTGATTTTGTTGGATTGGATGATGCCGAATGTTTCCGGGATTGATTTGTGTCGTGAGATTCGTAAATCTTATGAATTGCGTCAAACACCGATTATTATGTTGACGGCACGCGGGGACGAGGCAGATAAAGTAAAAGGCTTGTCTGTCGGAGCCGATGATTATATGACAAAGCCGTTTTCCGTTCCTGAATTGATGGCGCGCATTACGGCTTTATTGCGGCGGGTTGCGCCGGTCCCCGTGCATGAAAATTTGTCGTTTGCCGATATTACGATGGATTTTTCTCAACGCCGTGTGATGCGTGGGGAGAGGAACGTGCATTTGGGACCGACAGAATTTAGGTTGCTACAGTTTTTAATGGAAAAACCGGGACATGTTCTGTCCCGTGAGGCGTTATTAAAATCTGTTTGGGGCGGCTCTATTTATGTTGAACTCAGGACGGTGGATGTGCATATTCGCCGCTTACGGCGGGCGCTGAATAAAGATGGGGAGGCTGATTTGATTCGCACGGTGCGATCGGCCGGTTATGCGTTGGATTATCCTGTATCAGCCGAATAAAGACAGGTTCTAATGTTGAAAAAGGAAATCAGATCAAGTAAGGAAGCCTATTATTTTATCAACGGTCATCGGCACGGGCGGTTGGTGACATTAAAGACCTATACCGAAGAGCAAGTTGCCGCTGCCCGTGTGGAATATCAACAGTTTTATCGGTTACCCAACGGGTCGCATTGGCCACGACACCGCTTTGTGCAATATATTGCCCGATTGGGTAAAATGGATGGTTTGTTTGCGCCCAATGTCGTTAAAAATGCGGCGTTAAAAGGGGTTGTTCCCGCCGGGTTTGATGTGCATCATCATATTCCTTTATCTTTGGGCGGTCAAAATTTTGTGTATAACATGTGTTTGATTGAAAAAAAGACACATCAAAAAATGCATAAGTTCATTTGGAATAAAATTTTTCAAGATATGGTAAAACAGGCCGTTTTGCATCCGCAAATGCAGTTTTACGTTTTATTACCCGATTTTCCGACGGTATTTAAGCCGAAAGATTTACCCTTTTTTTTATCGGAAAAAGAGATGAAAATCTTTCCCACTTCTTTAAAACCGCACCGTTCAGCCGAATTGGTGTTGCGGTCAAGTTGCCCGACATATGCTTTATCCCGGTGTTTTAAGCCGGTTTTTATGCGATAAGGGTTTGACTTTAACGCTGAAAAAGCATATAATTAAAAACCAATGTCCCTTAAAAAGTAGAGACATCGGATGTTTTTTTTAAAAAGAGGATGAAAATGATAGAAATAATGTTACCGGACGGTTCAAAACTTGGATTTGAACAGCCCGTTTGTGCTTTGGATGTTGCCCATAAAATCAGTGAAGGGTTGGCCCGTGCGGCGGTTGCTGCTACGGTTGACGGAACCCCGACGGATTTGATGACACCGATCACGCATGATGCTGCTGTTTCTATCATAACAACAAAAGATAAAGATGCTTTGCCGATTTTACGTCATACAGCTGCCCATGTGTTGGCGCATGCCGTATCACGCCTGTATCCTTCAGCACAGGTTACGATTGGTCCGGCCATTGAAAACGGATTTTATTATGACTTCTTCGGCATCGTGGTGAAAGAGGCTGATTTACCGGCAATTGAAGCGGAAATGCACAAAATCGTTGCGGCCGATTACCCGATTGTGCGGACGGTTATGTCCCGGGAAAAAGCGCGGGAATTATTCATTAAACGCGGCGAAAAATACAAAGTTGAAATTTTGGACGATATGCCGGATGACGTAACAGAGGTATCTGTTTATACACAGGATGATTATGTTGAGTTATGCCGTGGCCCGCATTTAAGCAGCACCGGAAAGTTGGGCAAGGCATTTAAGTTGACCAAGGTGTCGGCGGCCTATTGGCGCGGTGACAGCACAAAAGAATCTCTGCAGCGCATTTACGGCACTGCCTTTTTCACGGAAAAAGAGTTAAAAAATTATTTTGTCTTGTTGGAAGCGGCCGAAAAACGCGATCATCGTAAATTGGGCAAAGAAATGGACTTGTTTCATTTTGAAGAATATGCCCCGGGCGATGTGTTTTGGCATCCACGCGGATGGACGCTGTTTCAAACATTGATTGATTACATGCGGAAACGGCAAAAGGCTGTCGGGTATGTGGAAATCAATACGCCCCAGTTGATGAACCGGGTGTTATGGGAAACGTCGGGACATTGGAACTGGTATAAAGAAAATATGTTCACGACGACAATTGAAGACCGGGCTTTTGCTCTTAAACCAATGAACTGCCCGGGTGGGGTGTTGGTGTTTAAACAAGGAATCACCAGTTATCGGGATTTGCCGCAGTATATCGGAGAGTTTGGGCGGGTGCACCGGTATGAAGCTTCGGGTGCCATTCACGGATTGTTACGCGTGCGCGCCTTTACCCAAGATGATGCGCATATTTTTTGCACCCCCGAACAGTTTAAAACGGAATGCCAGAATGTTGTGCGTCTGATGTTAAGCATTTATAAGGATTTCGGATTAACGGACATGTCTATTAAACTGTCCACACGTCCGGCCGAACGTATCGGGACAGACGATATTTGGGATATGTTAGAGCAGGGGTTGGCCGATGCATTGACAGATATGGGATATGCCTATGAGATCAATCCCGGTGACGGTGCTTTTTACGGACCGAAATTGGATTTTAAATTCCGTGACGCGTTGGGACGCGCATGGCAACTTGGCACGTTGCAGGCCGATTTGAACCTGCCCGAACGGTTTGATGTAACCTATATCGGTGAAGATGGGCAAAAGCATCGTCCGATTATGTTACATCGGGCGTTGTTCGGTTCACTGGAGCGCTTTATCGGCGTGTTGATTGAAATTACGGCCGGTCATTTGCCGTTTTGGTTGGCACCGGTGCAGGTTATGGTCTTACCCGTGACCAATGCGCAAGATGATTATGCGAAAAAACTGGCACATCGGTTGAATTTGGCGGGTGTGCGGGCAGAAACCGACTTGCGTAATGAAAAAATCGGCTATAAAGTACGCGAGCATTCTTTGAAAAAAATACCGGTTATGTTGGTCGTGGGAGCAAAAGAAGCCGCAGACAATACCGTTACAATCCGTCGCTTGGGCTCCAATGAACAAACGGTGATGCCGTTTGATGAGGCGTTACGTCAATTTAAATTGGCCGCACGGTATCCCAGCCTTGAGTATGAAGATTGATGAAAAAAAGGATGCTTTCAAAGCATCCTTTTTTTATTTTACATTCATTTTTGAAAAATGTATGTGCCGTCGGTATTTTTCACGAATGTTTCTTCTTTATTGTCTTCCCATTTAAGAGTTAAATCGGTATCATGCCACGAAATAAGACGGGGCCTGTTTTTTTTCTTTGAAAACAAAACTTCTGTTCCGAAAACGAAAAAAGAATCCCGCCAGTGTGGATGTATTATTTTCGATGACGAAAAAAAAGTGTTGTCTGATATCCAAATATCTGCTAATCGGCGATAAAGATATTGTTTATGTGTTATTTCTGATTCAATCAGTAAGGTTTCATCATCTTTTTGAATCACATGAAAACAATTGTCTTCAGCAGCACAGACAATATCGTTTTCTTTTTCTTCAAATAACAATGAACGGGTATTATGCCTGACGGCAAAAAAAGAACCGGACGAGCAGGCTTCTTGTTTTTTAAGTTTATCAATAGCCGTTTTTCGTGCAGCAATTGTTTCAATTTTTTCCAAACGGTCTAAAATAAAACAAGTTTCTTTTTTATTGATCCATGATTGAGAGAAAATATAACCTTGCTTCACTGCATTTAACGATTCGTTTAAATACGCGCTATAGGATGAAATCTGTTCGGAATAATATCCCTTTTTTTTGACGGAATTTCCCCGCAAAACCAATGGTGGGTTAAGGCGAACGATATTCCCCCCGGCCAAGGCGATTTGATGCCAAAAATCAATATCTTCGGCAGAAGGATAGCGTTTATCATAAAAGATGTTATGTTGAACCAAAAAGTCTCGCCGAATCATGGCAGAGGGATGTAAAATAGGTACCTGATAATAGCTTTCAATATAACATTGAGCTGCATCTGCTTCTATAAAGACGGTACTTGGTTGTTTTTTCGGCGGATTTGTTGCATAAACATGCGGTGTGGTACCGGTAACGGTAACGTCGGGGTTGCGTTTCATAAATTCAATTTGGCGTTCAAATCGTACGGGCAAAGAAAAATCATCATCATCCATACGGGCAATATATGTTCCGCGAGCTACAGACAGTGCTTTGTTCAGACTGGGAATCAGACCTAAATTTTTTCCGTTTTCAATCAGTTTAATACGTGAATCCTGACGGGCAAAATTTTTAAGAATATCAGCCGTCTTATCCGTTGAGCCGTCATTGACAATAATAAATTCGAAATCCGATACCGTTTGATTTAAAATACTTGTAATGGCTTTTGAAATCAATTGATCCCGATTATAAGTAGACATGATGACGGAAATAAGGGGTGTCTTTTCTTTTTGTATGATAACAGCGATCACACAAAAAGAAAAGACAAAGACCGATAGAATGATTTTAAAAACCTGTTTCAAAAAAATATCTTCTTTTAAAAAAACTGTCAAATCAATAACAATTCATTTTATTTCAGAATAAAATAAAATTCAAATAAAAAAATATCAAAAGAGAAAATTACAATCTTCTCAACATGTATGTTCAAATGAAACTAAGAATTTAAAGTTCATATGTATTTCGATGCCGTTTTTTTAAATAAAAAGGTTTATCGGGTGTTTCAGCGATAATACGGCCGGTTTGATTGTCAATGATTAAAGGTTTTTGGGACATAATCGGTTCAGAAGGGGGATTGATGTGATCTTTAAAATTTTGGCACATGCTTTTAAATAAATGCGTCAGACGCGGATCAACCAAGGTGAAATTCGGATAATCCCGTGTCGTATGTTCGGCCTTATTCTGCGCAGCAGGGGATGCGGTTGTCTCTTTTTGTGTAAAAGAAGCTTGATAAAGCGGTTTTTTTGACATATATTCTCCTGGGTGTAAAATCAAAGAACATATCCAGTTATAATAGATTTTTAGTGATATTACAACAAAAAAGTGTAAATTTTTTATTTTTTTATTGAAATTTTGTTTTTAAATCCCATATTTTCTGTGTCTTTTATATTGTTAAACGAAAGGGAAAAACATGAAAATACTGACACAGGTAGCCTTATGGCTTTTAATTATCGGCGGGTTGAACTGGGGCCTTATCGGCTTTTTCGGGTTTGACTTGGTGGCGGCGTTATTCGGTGCCATGAGCGTTTTGTCACGTTTGATTTACGCATTGGTCGGCGTTTCGGCCGTTTGGATTATCATTGATTTTTTCAGCAACATGCGCTTAAAACAATTGGATGATTAACTGATAAGGAGGGCGAAAAAAGGATTCGTCCATTAAGACGAATCCTTTTTTTCATGCTTTAACGTGCTTTTTTAAGATAACTTTTTATTTAACAGCTCGTTTAAAAGTGCCGGGTTGGCTTTTCCTTGACAAGCACGCATTACTTGTCCTACAAACCACCCTTTTAATTTATCTTTACCGGCTTTGATTTCGGCAACTTTATCAGGGTTTTGCGCCAAAATATCATCAATCAGTTGTTCAATGGCGCCGGTATCGGTAATTTGCTTTAATCCCTTTTCCGCGATGATTTCATCGGGGGATTTACCGGTTTGGGCCATCAATTCAAACACATCTTTGGCGATTTTGCCCGAAATGGTATTATCGGCGATTCGGCCGACCAATTGTCCCAAGTGTTCGGGGCAAATGGGCGATTCCAAAATCGTTTTACCCGATTTGTTCAACAAAGCAAACAAATCCCCGATGACCCAATTCGCGACTTTTTTGGCGTCTTGACCTTTCAGGGCGGTTTCAAAATAATGTGATGTTTCCGAATCTGCCGTTAAAATACCTGCATCATAGGGGGTCAAACCCAATGTATCAACATAGCGTTTCTTTTTGGCCTCGGGTAATTCGGGCAGATTTTTACGGATGTTTTCAATATACTCATCCGTTAAAATCACAGGTGGCAGATCGGGATCCGGAAAATACCGATAGTCATTGGCA
Organism: uncultured Alphaproteobacteria bacterium; assembly: GCA_944392145.1. GTDB lineage: Bacteria > Pseudomonadota > Alphaproteobacteria > CAAHEQ01 > UBA3637 > CALXVS01. The sequence goes on from CALXVS010000013.1 coordinate 31,087, forward strand.
TTTTCTTTGGACCGCATCGGACGTGTCTCTAAGTTATCCGCATCAAACAACCGGGTTTCCTGAGAAAAGGTTTGTCCCGATTCATAAAGTTCAATTTGACGGGCCGCCTCAATTTCAATGGCTTGCATCACGAACCGCACCGAATTGACGTTTTTTACTTCCACGCGCGGGCGCAAAGTCTGTTCACCGACGGGACGCACCGAAACGTTAACGTCACACCGCATGGACCCTTCATCCATGTTGCCGTCACATGTGCCCAACGCACGCACGATGGCCCGCAATTGACGCAGGTATTCACCCGCTTCCTCGGGAGCCTGAATATCCGGTTTTGACACAATTTCCATTAACCCGATGCCGCAGCGATTTAAATCAATAAAAGATTTGCTGGGGCTCATATCATGAATTGATTTACCGGCATCTTGTTCCAGATGCAGACGTTCCACACCGATTTTGCGGGTCCCGCGATCGGTTGTAACTTCAATAAATCCTTCGCCGACAATCGGATGATACAGTTGTGAAATCTGATAGCCCGAGGGTAAATCCGCATAAAAATAGTTTTTGCGATCAAAGCGGGAATATTTATTGATTTTGGCATTTAAACCTAATCCGGTTTTAACGCATTGTTCCACACACTTTTCGTTTAAAACGGGTAACATCCCCGGAAAGGCCGCGTCAACAAAAGAAACGTGTGTATTTTGTTCGGCACCGAAAGCGGTTGAGGCACCCGAAAACACTTTGGCTTTTGAAATGATTTGACAATGCACTTCTAACCCGACAATCAATTCCCATAAACCGGTTTTACCTTGTATTGTATATCTCATGAAAATTATCCTTTCACAACGCGGTGAGGTCTTTTATTAAAGTTGGCGGCAGTTTCCAATGCTGCTGCGACATGAAAGACCGTGTTTTCGTCAAAGTGGTTGCCGATGATTTGTAATCCGATCGGCAGTCCCGTTTTGGATAAAGTAACCGGTAATGATAATGCGGGTAATCCGGCTAAAGAGGCCGGTGTCGTGAAAACATCGCCTAAATAGGTATCAACGGGGCTCATGTTTTTCATCGCTTCATAAGTCAGCGCAGGTGTCGGAGCAGCCGGTGCCAACAGCGCATCAACGGTTTGAAAGACTTGCTTAAAATCATTGTAAATCAAACGTCTGACCCGTTGCGCCCGTAAGTAATAGGCATCATAAAAACCGGCTGATAACACGAATGTTCCCAATAAAATACGGCGGATAACCTCGGCTCCGAAGCCGTCGGTGCGTGTGTTTTCATACAATTCGTCCAGCGTATTTCCGTTAACACGGGTTGTATACCGCACGCCGTCATAGCGGGACAGGTTGGATGACGCTTCTGCGCAAGCAACAATATAATAAACCGGTAAGGCGTATTTTGTGTGCGGTAAAGAGACATCTATGATTTCAGCGCCGGCCTCTTTTAACAACCGAATCCCTTTGTCCCAGGCAGCGGCCACATCGGCGTTTAAATTATCCGAACGATATTCGGCGGGAATACCGATTTTTTTACCGCGGATGTCTCCCGTTAAAGCTGCCGTAAAGTCCGGCACCGGTAACTCCGAAACCGTTGAATCTTTCGGATCAAACCCGGCCATGTTGTTTAATAACAAAGCACAATCTTGCACATCGCGTGCCATGGGACCGGCTTGATCCAACGAGGACGCAAACGCCACAATGCCATAGCGCGAGCAACGGCCATAGGTTGGTTTAATGCCTGTTACACCGCAAAATGAAGCCGGTTGACGGATGGACCCCCCTGTATCCGTTCCCGTTGCGCCCATACACAGGCCGGCCGATACGGCCGCGGCCGATCCGCCCGATGATCCGCCCGGAACCAAAGAATAAGCCCCCGTTTCATCTGTCCAAGGGTTTTTGGTGACCCCGAACCAACTGGTCATGGTAGACCCGCCCATGGCAAATTGATCCGTGTTTAATTTACCCAACATCACGGTGCCGGCGTGCTTTAATTTTTCACTGACTGTTGATTCATAGGGTGGTATGAATTGAGATAAAATTTTTGAAGCCGCTGTTGTTTTAATACCTTTGGTGCAATATAAATCTTTGTTGGCAATGGGAATTCCTTCAAGCGCGCCGCAAATACCCGCCGCCCGTCTGCGATCTGATTCAGCGGCTTGGGCCAAAGCACTCTCGGGGGTTGGTGTAATATAGGCATTTAAAAAGGCCGCTTTTTCCATTTCGTTTAAATGGCTTTGCGTCAGTTCTACCGATGAAATTTCCTTTTTTTTAAGCAAATCCAACGCTTCATGAATGTGTAAATCAACTAAATTTTCCATCTTTTTACTCCACCATTTTGGGCACAACGTAAAATCCCATAACCGATTCGGGGGCGTTGGCGGTCAGTTCCGCTTGAAGGTCACCATCGGTGACAACATCGGCACGCATGCGATTTGTTTCAGCGGCAATGGATGTCAAGGGTTCAATCCCTGTGATGTCAACACCGTTTAATTGTTCCACCCAATTTAAAATACCGTCTATTTCACCGGCGAATTTTTCCCTGTCTGCCTCGGATAACTTTAACCGAGCCAGTCGGGCAATGCTTTGAATTTGCTTTGTATCAAAACTCATGTTACATCTTTCTTAAAAAAATCATGCGGCGGATTAAATACCGCCGGTTGATAAGGTCTTTTTATTTAAAAACAACTAAAGATGACACCTTTTCGGGAAAAAAGTCAAGGAAAATCATTTTTTTCTTTTCATTTATGGGGAAGTGGTTTATAGTAAGAAAATATTTTAATGGATAGGAAAGGGGTCCGATGAATGAACCGATTTTAAAAGCCGTTTCAATGCCGCCCAGGATTTTTTGGGCGCCGATGGTGCCGGCTGTTGTTAATTTGGCGGTTCAGTTATCTTTGATGTTCACGATCGGTATTCCGATGGGGATGAACCCGCTTATTTTCGTTGTGACGATTTTGCTTGTGCATATTGGTATTATCGCCTATGGTGTTAAAGAACCGCATCTGTCTAAAATGATGAAAGCGCAAGGGCCCCTGATGACGCCCTCTAAAAACATTTATGCGGCGCGGGGGAATAAATTGGCACCGTGAAAGTGCCGAATAAAAACGAAAGAAGGTTAAGGGGATGAACGAAACGGGTGTTTTTGATATGATGGTTCAAAGTGCGTCGTCACTGTCAACACTGGTGGCTGTGATGGGTATTTTAGGCGCTATGCTGATCATGTCTATCTTTGTAACGAAACTGGGAGATATCATTCTTCCCAAGCCCAAAGAAACCCGTGTGTCTGATTTTTTACCGTTTTTGAAATTGGATGAAGATGGGGCGACCATTCATTTGCGGAACGGTTCCTTTGCCCGTGTGTTTGAGGTGCAAGGGGCCGATACAACCCTTTTAATGCCCGAAGAGCGGGCCGTTTTGGCCGAAGCGCGCAAGCGTTGGATTGACTCTATGGCCGAATTGGAAATCACCTCACGCGTGATTACGATTCGGGAAAAACAGCCCCTGAATGAAGAAAAACTGTATAAAGACAGTAAGATGCTGCAAACCATTTCAACGTTGTGGATTGAAAATTTGCATCGGATTTTCAAAAACAAACATTATATTGTTTTGTCCGTCAATGACCGCAAAACCGCTTTAAAGGATTTGGATCAGGCAACAAATGCTCTGACCTCTATTTTGGATATGTATCAACCGATTTTAATTTCCGAAAAAACACCCTTTAAACATCAGGATAAAAGTCCGTTTTGGCTGTTTGCACAATTGGCAAGTCCGTTGTCCGTTCCCAAACCTATTGTGGGAATTGAAGAAAAAGAATATTTAAACGCCTTACTAACGGCGGATTATATTCATTTTACGAAAGACGAAGGGATTATTCGCTTTTTTGCCGGTGACCGTGAAAAATTGGCGATTGCTGTCGGTATTCGCAAACCCGGTGATTATATGGATGAACAAATGGTCGCCGATATTATCAGTATTGATTGCGAATTAACTGTGATTCACAATATCAAGGCCATTCATCCGTTGACGGCAAAGGCGTTATTGGCACAACAACAGCGTATGGCCTATTTGACCACGTTTTCGGCCAATGTGGCGGCACAATATAATACGGCCCTGCAATGGATGGATCCATCCGATGCGGATGCGCAAACATTGAATGAATACGCCATGACGGTGTTGGTATTTGGCGATTCGGTTGAAGAAATTCGCTTTGGGCAAGAGGAAATTGAAAAAATTTGCCGCTTGCACAACGTGACGCCGGTGCGCGAAGGGTGGGCGGCTCAGGCGGTCTTTTTTGCCCAATTCCCGACGTATGAAGTGTATCCGCGAACATTCCTGTATCTGTCACGTGTAGTTGCATGCAGCATATGTATTGATAAAACGGCCGAAGGACGTCAAAAGTCGGATTGGGGCCCTGTGCCGTTGACATATTTCAGGACGATTACCGGCACGGCTTATGCGTTTCAATTTCACGTTTCCGAAGAACCCTATGCCGTGGCGCATACTGCGCTAATCGGTCCGACGGGACAGGGGAAAACAACCCTGTTTTCGTTTTTAGCCGGTCAGGCGATGCGTATTCCCGATTTGCACACCTACTTTTTTGATCGTAACAACGGTGCTAAAGTGTTCGCGTTGATGCAAAATGCGCCGTATGTGAAATTTGACGGTGGCGAAGAATCGGTTTCGTTAAATCCCTTTGCTATGCCCGATACCCCTGAAAACAGGGCTTTTTTGCGCACATGGATGCGGGATATTACGGGCGGGGCAGATGCCGTTTCGGAACAAGAAATTGCTCGTGCCGTAACGACAGCGTTTGATTATTTGCGCCCCAGTGAACGCCTAATGAAAAACCTGTATAAAAGCTGTTTTGCCCCCAACAGTTATATGCGGCGGGAATTAAACCGTTGGATTAACGATGACCAATACGGCCGCATTTTCAATTCGCCCAGTGATAATTTGGATTTAACCAGTCGTTATATGGCGTTTGATTTTACAACCATTTTCCAAGATGCCGTCTTGGCACCGGCGGTGATCAGTTATGTCATGCACCGCATTCATACGTTGGCATCGGCTATGGGAACGCCGTCGTTGATTATGATTGACGAAACCGCGCCGATGTTGGAACACGAAATGTTCAAAGAAAGCTTTATTGTGGGCTTAAGAGAAGGACGTAAAAAACGTCAGGCGTTTTTGTGCGCGTTCCAACAGCCGCGCTTTTTGGATGATAACGGCTTGGGGGACGTGATTCGGGGACAATGTCAAACGGTGATTTTCTTCCGTAACCCGCAGGCCAATCCGTCGGATTATGCAACGTGGAATTTAACCCCACGTGAAATGAATTTTGTTATGGGTAAAGAGTTTACCGACCGCAAATACGCTATTTTGGTCAGCCGACCGGCCATTAAAGAATCGGTTATTTTGGATGTCGATTTAAGTGGGTTGGGCCCGTATCTAAAGGTTTATTCATCCGGTAACAAAAACGTTTTGTTGGCGGAACAGTTATCGCGCCAAATTCAAGATACCGATGCGTTGGTTCAAGCCTATTTAGAACGAGCTTGATACCGCTTTCCCGCGTCAGCGGATAACTAATTCCATGTCATCCTCTAAGCTTGGCCCGAGCATCCAGGCAGCATGAATGCCGCTTTTCCTCCCCTTGACGCATCGCTAAAATAAGGAATCATTGCCTTGGACCCTCGGGTCAAGCCCAAGGGTGACGGTAGAGAGGAGTCCCGAACGGCGGTTTAACCTCAGCCGTCATGCTTGCGAAAGCGAGCATCCAGGCAACATGAATGCCGCTTTCCCTACCCCTTAACGCCCCGCCAAAATAAGGACTCTTTGTCCTGAACCCTCGGGTCAAGCCCAAGGGTGACGGTAGAGAAGAGTCTCGGCCGGCGGTTTACCTCAGCCGTCATGCTTGCGAAAGCGAGGATCCAGCAACACTGATACCGCTTTTTAGGGACATTGACGCCCCCGCCCATGAAAGAACCCACCGCCCATGACGCACCCCCGATGGTCATCCTTGCGAAAGCGAGGATCCAGGCAGCATGAATGCCGCTTTTTAGGGACATTGACGCCCCGACAAAATAAGGAATTATTATCCTGGACCCTCGGGTCAAGCCAAGGGTGACGGTAGAGAGATGTCGCGGACGGCGGTTTAACCTCAGCCGTCATGCTTGCGAACGCGAGCATCCAGGAAACATGAATTCCGCTTTTCCTTGCCTTGTCGCATCGCTAAAATAAGGACTCTTTGCCCTGGACCCTCGGGTCAAGCCCAAGGGTGACGATAGAGAGATGTCGCGGACGGCGGTTTAACCTCAGTCGTCATGCTTGCGAAAGCGAGCATCCAGGCAGCATGAATACCGCTTTTCCTTGCCTTTGAGGTCTGGCCAAAATATGGTATTATTGCCCTGGATGCCCGCCTGCACGGTAATACAGGCGAAAAGAACTCCTTTCAGGAAAGGGCACAGCAAACTTATAAAGAACGGCCTTGGGCTTGTTTCTTTTAAAAGGAGGCGTTCCTAAAACAAGCTTAAGACCCGTGCCCAGATACCAGCACTGGTTGTTTCTTCAACCGTTGTTTCCACATAGGAAGTTGTCGCTTGCTCTTCACTCATTGTTATCTGACGCGACGTTGTTACTGTTGCTCCCTGAACCGATGATGCCGTCCCAACCGTGGACGAAGTCGTCTTTTGTGTAGACGAGGTTGTCGCCGGGGCCGCTGTGGTTGTCGGTATCAACGATGTAATTGTCGTCGATATTCCTTGCGAAAGCGAGGATCCAGAAAAAATGAGGGCGCTTTCCCCACTCTTAACGCCTCACATAAATAAGAAATCATTATTCTGGATGTCCGCATCCGCGGGCTTGACAGAAATGACCTAAACCACCGCAGGGAAAAAACACCCTCCTAAGGGGGCCGAGAGAGAAAGAAAAATCTGCCTATAACGTATTTTCCGATTCGGTATATACTGCCATTGGAAGAGTCGCCTGTTATCAATACGGTTTTATCACTCGTTGCGTTGTAAAAAAATAAAATAAGAACAAAACAGGAATATATGAGAACATTTAGAAAACAAAACCTTATTTAAGTGATCGTTTATGATGCACCCTTTAATAGAAAAAGAACACCATAAAAGCGAAAAAAAATTAAAATATTTTCTTTTTTATCTCTTATTATTTTACCGGTTTTAAAGAGGATTATACAGATAAATGGTTGCCTGTTCCTTTAATGAATAATATAATATGTTATCCAAAAAATAAGACACTTTATGCCGTATTTTTGTATTGAAAAAAATTTATACTTTTTTTAAAAAAAACAGCTAAAAAAAATCTTTCAAACAGCTTTAAAAAAATATATTTTCAGCATATAAAAAAGAAGGCACTTTTTTTCTTAAAAAAGTCAACATAAAATGTTTCTGTTTTGTTCTTTTTTGAAAATAAAAAATTATATCAAAATATAATATATAACAATTTTTGTTATCATTTTTTAAAAAATAAGGGTGCTCACGTGAAAAAAGTAACAAAATTTGTTACTTTTGGGGACGTTTCTAACAAAAATTTGTTATTGAATAAAATTATATTTTGCTCTGAAAAGGGGCTAAAAAAGGCCTTAAAATCGCATTAAAAAATATGAATTTTATAAAGGAGAAAATAAGGGGTGATTTTTTGTATGTTATTATCCTTGATTTTATTTAGTTAATCTAACTTAATTCTTTTAATAAAAGATTTGTTTTTGAAAAAACACTAAATAAGCGCATACTTTTATTTTTTTTATTCAGAAAAATAAAAAATATTCTTTCTTGTAAATAATCTTTTATTTTTTACGTTTCGTAAAAAGGTATGTACGGATGACGTTATTCTTAAAATAATAGGAACGAATAAAGAACATTTATGAGGGGCGAATGATGTTCTCTTTCACCCATTCGTCATTAGACAGAAAGGTGTGTTATCAATCCGAAGTAGTGGGTGATGATATGCCTTTGAAAGATAAATTGTTTTAAAAACAAGGTAAGCCGATTCGTTTTTTGTCATCGGTGGTGGAAAAGATGTTTTTAGGGGGGGGGATAAGGCTTGACGCTGTTTTAAACGATATGGTTGTCATCTGAATTTATCAGAAAAGTTCGGATAATAGTCTGGAAACTTTGAAAATGATCGCTTGTGTGTCTTTAATGATATCAATCATTGAACAATGAGGATATTTAATTATCATTTTTCCCATTTGCTCCTTATTATAAGCAATGAGGCGATTGCTGCACGGTTGTCCCCTATGTCGGAAAAAAAGACACATATTATTCATAAAAAAACCGACCTTAAAGGCCGGTTATCTATTGGAGCGGGTGAAGGGGCTCGTTCCATTTTTCATTAGAAGTATTGATTTTTAAGCTTTTTAACATTTTATTTCCTGTCGTTTATATATAAATGAATCACACTTGCATCACACTTTTTTATATTATAATTTGTTTAGGATAGAATGTACACAAACTTTTTGTCATCCCGATAAAAAACAGGCTAATTTTCCATAGTGACAGCATAGTTAACTTTAACTTTTAGGAAATTACATTAACAATTTTGTTTTCTTCCCATTCTTTGGATAAATCTATAAACACTCCTTAGGGCAAGAAGTTAAAAGAATGGATATATCTTAAGCCCATCCTTGACGAGAGATAAAACGCCGAAGCGTCGTGCGTCCAACGCCCATAGCTTTAGCAATTTGAGCTTTTGAAACGCCTTTATCCAATAAATCTTTGACTCGCTTTGAATTCTTTGACAGTTTTAATTTCTTACTTGTTGCAGCAAATGGACGGCCCAGTTTTTTACCACTTGCTTTTATGTTTGCCAAAGATGATTTTGTCCGTTGAGATATTAAACTGCGTTCAATTTCTGCCGATATGCCAAAGGCAAACGCCATTACTTTTGATTGAATATCTGCGCCTAGTTTAAAATTTTCTTTTATCGTCCATACCTGACATTCTTTATTCAGACATGTCTCCAATATACGCATCACTTCTAATAAAGAACGCCCCAGACGAGATATTTCACAAGAAATAAGGATATCTCCGGCTTTCATACTTTGGAGTAATTTTCCTAATTTTCTTTTATCTAAAGATTTTCTGGATGAAATAGT
>CALXVS010000014.1 GCA_944392145.1 uncultured Alphaproteobacteria bacterium
GATATCCCGGCTGATCTGTGTCGTCAAATCCTGCGCGATTATGAAAACCCTATCATGATCTTTGTCAATGACGTGCGGTATAACGATGACACCAGCATCTGTGATGATGAAACCGAGGAGGCCCTGAACGACATGGGATTTATCTATAAAAACGACCTGGGAACACACGAAGCGTGTTCCGAAAAAGGGTATTTTGACGAAGAGGACTTTCAGTGTCACTGTTCGGGCAACACCTATCTGGACATTTACACGAACGATTGTTTGTGTCACTCAGGGTATATCTGGAGTGCCGCTGAAAATACCTGTATTGAGTCTATTTGTCCAGAGGGAGAGTTTTTAGCCCCTGAAGGCTGTGTTCCTTGCGGTACACCGGGAGCCGTCACCATCAATAACACAACCAGTGAAATTGCTCTATGTAATGCTTGTCCCAATCGGTTTTACAACGCCCCTTACGCCAAATGTTTAAATAAAAATGCTTGTTCCGATCAACAAGTCATGGATATGTGGGGAAGCTGTCATGATTGCTCAAAAGACAGCGATATTTTATTGGGAAACAGTACTTATTCTTCCTTTTCTTATGATCAATGTGCCGCCTGTAACAGTCCTTATGAACGTGAAATCATTTTCGGCGCTAAATGTATTATCAAAAACAAATGTGAATTAGGAGCCCAATTTCACTATGAAATAGATGGAGGAGGGCTACCTTGTGCTTCATGTGATACACCGGGAAAACGGTTAATCGCAAAAGGAGACACCATAGATCCTAAAGCAAAAAAATACTGTGAAGCATGCAAAAATGCCGACGGAGTTTCCAATCGGGCCGTCAGTGGGCGATATTGTATTAAAGTTGTATGTGATTCGGGCGAGTTCATGGGATCGGACGGACAATGCCACCTGTGCACCGAAACAGCCGGTGTAACGGTTGGTGATAACAGCGCATTGGTTGCCGGTTGCACGGCAGAATCATGTGGGCGTGTCGTGGAAAACGGATTATGTGTTCTTAATTGTCCCCAAGATGGAACACATTTAAAAACAGCCTCAGGAGCATGTTATCCTTGCACTCAAGGAACGGCGATTTCAGGTGTTACAGCAGATGAATGTGCACAATGCACTCAACCATCACGCTTTATGTTAACAGATACCATTTGTGCACTTGAGGGACGCTGTAAAGAAGGATCATCTTATTATATTGCCGGAGGCACTTATTGCGGATCATGTGCTGCAGACAGTACTAACCGCATTAACACTTCCGAACGGGCAAAGATGTTTTGTGAAAACTGTTCAACAAAAAAACGGCACGTTTTTAAAAACTTTTGTGTTCCAGACGATCAATGTGATACCGGCACTCAGTTTTTAGGACCGAAAGATTGGACCGGCATCCAATGCTATGATTGCACTTTTGAAAATAAAGTTTCAATCGGAACGGGATCTAAGGAACAAGATCAATGCATCAGTTGCACAACACAAAAACGCTTTTGGATCGGGGAATACTGCTATCGGTGCGATTCGGCCGAAACACCCAAAGTCACAACACCTGAAGAAGAAGACAGTTGTTATTCTTGCAAGGGAGTACGTGTGGTCAAAGACGGTAAGTGTGTCACGGTGCAGTAAGAAAATGCCCGCCGTTTTTAAACAGCGGGCAAATTTATAAACAATCGGATAATTTTTTGGTATATCCAAAAGAGCTATTTTTGAGATTTTGTAAATTTAAAATTATCACTTTTTTTCTTTAGCTCCTTTGTCAGGGTATCTAAATTTCCATTATTTTTTTGCAAAAATGCCGTGTATTCATTCCGATAGCTCATTGCCATGGAAACGCCCTCAACAATAATGTCAATAATCCGATATGTACCGTCTTTTTGACGCAGTCGCCAAATGACGCTAATCGGCGGATTCGTGGAAATGGTTGAATCAACATAAACTTGGGCTTTCCCGGCATCCCGTGTGCCGGAAAAAGAAAATTGCTGCCCGTCATACATATTAAACCGATCTGTCCATGTTTTGGTGGTAAAATCGGTAAATTCCTTTAAAAATGCTTCCCGCTGTGCCGGGGTGGCTTTTTTCCAATATACACCTAATACAAATTGGCCGATATTTTTTAAATCCAACGCTTGTTGAAAATCATCTTGAAACAAATACAACTTTTCTTCCGGTGTTTTGGAAGACGTAATAATCTCTTTAATAACCTTATCAGCCAAATTGCTGACAAACGAAACCGCCGCCTGATCTTGGGCATGCCCCGCACCAGCAAAGAACAACAATACTGCACTAACAATATAAATAATCTTTTTCATATTTTTTACTCCTCATCAATATCAAAATCAAATTCATAATCGGCCGGTTGTGCTTCAAGTGCATCCACCGATTCGTTAATTTTTTGCCGCCGATTTTGTTGATACATACTGCGCGTTGTTGCATAAAAATCCGTTGACGAACGCTCTAAATTATCAAGCAAATCCAATGCTCTTTCGCGTTTATCCCAATTTTCAAGAGCAATCCGTGAATAAAGCAATACCGGTTCGTTTTTCAAAATCCAATCAATCGGTGTCAAAACCAAATCCACTCCCGTTCCAATAGCATCCCGCGGGTTAGATGGCCCCAATATCGGCAAAACTAAATAAGGCGACGATTCGCGCCATCCCCATACTGCTAATGTTTGACCAAAATCATTCGTTACTTTGGGAATTTCCAATTCAGAGGCCACATCAAAAATCCCCAAAAATCCCCAAAACGTGTTTGCCAAAAAACGTTTGGAAATATCACCGGCCTCTGCCCCCTCACCTTGCAGCAAAGCATTTATCAGATAAAGAGGCTGCTTTAAATTGGAAAAAAAGTTCCCGACACCACGCCGCGCCGGTTCAGGAACAACAAAACGGTAACCTTGCGCGACCGGCTTTAAAATCAATTTATCCAATGCCATATTAAAGGCAAAAATACCCCTGTTTAACGGCTCAAGCGGATCTTCCGCCTGTGATGCCGAAACACGATCATCAACGTTTTGGGTTGGACAAGCACATCCCCCCAATAACAAAATCATAACTCCGCAAAAAATAATTCTTTTCATATAAGTCTTTCATACATTTCTTTGCGATAATTTCGCTTGCCCCAATTCCGAACGGATTTGAGGAATAACATCTTCTATCCGCCGCACAAATGTCATTAGCTTCATCTGGTGTGGTTTGATAAATCCCTGCCCTAACAGTTCCAATAAAAATTTTTCCAATGTATCAAAAAAACCGTTCATATTAACGATAATAATCGGCTTATCATTAATTCCCAACTGCCGTAACGTCAAAATTTCAAAAAACTCATCCATTGTTCCAAATCCACCGGGCATCACACAAAAAGCATCGGCTTGACGCGTCATGGAAATTTTACGCTCGGCCATTTTGTCCCAAACTTCAACTTGCGCCATTTTTGATTCAGCCAAATACGGCTTTTCTATTTCATAAAGTGACTTAATCGTCGCACCAATTAAATATCCGCCATCTTGACCTGCTCCATCGGCCAAAGCACCCATCATACCCGTGCCGCCAGCCCCATAAATTAACCGAATATTATTTTGCGCAAGTAACTTACCCAATTTTCGGGCTTCATCAATAAAAACGGACGGCACATTCGGAGAACCACCGCAAAAAACAACAACAGATTTTAAATCAGGCATCTTTTTCCTTGCTTTTATTATTTTATTTCGTTATTACTATAGGTAATATATGTTTTATTTTAAAACAGATAAATGTAAAAGGTCAAGAAAAAAGGGAAACTTCATGAAAAAATTATCGCTTGTTTTAAGCATTGCCCTGCTCACTCTCCCCTCTTATGCCCAGGACGTATCTATTCCTTTGTTTGATGATGATGCTCCCAAAATCGGCCGAAATGCCCAACCATTGGAGTCACTTATTTTAACACCGTCTCCATTACCTGCGATTTCCGTCAATTTAACATCGGACACATCTAAAGATAAAGAAGCGGAAGTTACGACCGGTTCCGCCACAACATCAACACCAGCACCTTCACAGCAAAAAAATACGACCGATTTTAAAATTGATCCCCCCAGAACCGAACCTATATCTATTGCCAAAGACAAAAAGAACAATGCAGCGGATTTGATTGCTGACCTTCAAAAAGAATTGGCCAATGCCCAAGGTACCTCTTCTATCAGTGCTGATTCATATCAGCCAAGTCAACCTGCCCTACCCGATGTTTATCAAAAACCGACACCTGTTTTGCCGGATGTGAAACCCGCTTTACCCGCTAAAGCACCGGAAACTCCTTCTGTTTTCCCTATCAAGCAAACAACATCCGCCGTTCAAACACCGGCATCATTAGAGGGGCTGTTTGGTCAAACGCATGATGTTCGCGGTTTTGCCGTATCGGGTATGACACTGGGCATGACCCCTGAAGAGGTAGATGAAATCGCCGATATCGAAGGATTCCAACTTGTCCGGGCACAACGCGGTATTACTTTGTTCAGAACATCATATTACGAACATTTATGCCGTAACGCAAAAGTATATGTATTGGATCATTTGCGCGATTGTATTCGCTCACACGCACGTGCGGATCAACAAGAATACATTTCTTCCATGACGTTTAAGAAACCCGAAACAAAAGAGTATATTCAAATCTTGTTTTCATCACCCGCGACAGATAATGTTTCATATAAAATTTATTATGAAAATGAGGGGGATAATTCGTTGACACTGACGCAAAAGAATTTGGCGAAGCAACTTCGCCGCAAAGAGGCATTCTGGCGGCTGATGTTTGAAACATACGGCCTGCCTGATGACAGTGAGTTGATTATTTGGGGGGATCCGCAAAAATCCTATATGCAGGCAACCATGCAAGGAACAGCTTATAACGCCTATATCGTTTTGGAAGATAAGGAAATTCAAGATGAAGATTATTTCGCGCAAGAAGAAGAGGCTCGGGATTTAACCTATAAAATGCCATTCAGTTTTGCCGGTGCCGAAAGCGAGGAATAACATGCCGGGGGGGCCGATTTCCGCTTATCTTATCAACTATTCTGAACAAGCACGCAAAAACCGCCTGACACCTCTTGTTGGCCGCGAAAAAGAGTTAGAGCGTTTGTTACATATTCTGCTTCGCGGGACAAAGAATAATCCGGTTATTTACGGTCCATCGGGAATTGGAAAAACGGCATTAATTGAAGGTGTGATACAATTCATGGCATCAGAAAATGCGCCGGAATACCTTCAAAAAAAAGATGTCGTCGGGTTGGATATTGCCCGTATTATGCAAGACACCACTTCAGAAACAGCTTATGCCGAAGCGGTTAAAAAAGCCATGCAAGCAGTTGTGGACAGTGCCGGACAAATGGTTTTGTATTTAAAGGATTTGTCTTTATTGGTTCATACCGATACAGCCCCCGAAAATAAAGAGCCGGCAAAATACATGAAACTGGCCCTAACAAATAATTTGATCAATTGTATTGTTGAAACCCAAACAACCGAATTTGTGTCATATATGGAAAAAGACACAGGTGTGATGGCCTGTGTTCAAACCATGATGTTGGAAGAACCGGATATAACGGAAAGTGTGGCTATTGCAACGGCACATAAAGACAAATTTGAATCACATTACGGCGTGCTTATCCCTAATGAAACAGTGAAAGTTGCCTGTCAGTTAGCACACCGATATGTCAAACAGCGTGCGTTTCCCGAAAAAGCATTGGATTTATTGGATGATTCGGCCGCATTGTTGATGATGGATATTGCCAAGGGTGAACTTGATCCTAAAGAAACAACCTTAAAACCCGAGTTTTGTTATCGGACAATTGCCGCGTGGACAGGTATTCCCGTTGAAAAAGTAGACGCTGAAGATAAAAAACGGCTGGCCAATGCCGAATATTATTTAAAACAACGTGTTATCGGGCAGGATAACGCCGTTATCGTCGTCGCCAACGCCTTGCGCCGTGCCCGCTCCGGGCTGCAAGATCCCAATCGGCCGATCGGTTCATTCCTGTTCATCGGAACCACCGGTGTCGGTAAAACAGAGTTGGCCAAATCGTTGGCCGATTTTATGTTTAATGACGAAACGGCATTGTTACGGTTGGATATGAGTGAATATATGGAACGCACGTCGGTTACGCGGATGATTGGCCCGCCCCCGGGCACCCCCGGCTTTGAACAAGGCGGTCTGTTGACCGAATCGGTTCGTTTAAAACCGTTTCAGGTGATTTTGTTTGATGAAATTGAAAAAGCACATCTGGATATTTTAAACCTAATGTTGCAATTGTTGGATGAAGGACGTCTGACAGACAGTAAAGGTATCACGGTTGATTTTCGGAATACGATTATCATTTTAACGTCAAACGTAGGAGCCAATCTGCCCAGTTATCAACGTGTTGAAATGTTAACCCAATATTTTAGGCCCGAGTTTCTTAACCGCTTGGATGATGTGGTTTCATTCCACCAATTGACCGAGGAACACTTACGCCTGATTGTGGATATTCACTTAAACAAACTGTTAAAACGTGCCAAAGCCGTCGGATATAATGTTGTTGTTGATGATAAAGCAAAAGACTGGTTTGTGGATGAGGTATTTACCTCAAAATTCGGTGTACGTGCCTTGAAACGTTTGATTCAAAATCAGGTAGAAAACCCACTTTCATTCCTGATCATGCAAGATCGGATTCGGCCCGGACAGGATGTCTATTTGAATGTGGATAACACCGGCCGCAAGTTGCAGGTTTATTCCAAAACCGTTCAAAAAAATGAACAAATTACCCCCGTTGATGTGCCCGAATCGGTCAACAACGATTTGTTGTCAAAACAATCGGATGAACCTGTGGGGCAAAATAACGACGGTGACACATCTGCATGATATCGTCCCTTAACCCTCTGGCGCAACGTTTATTGGATTGGTTTGCAGTAAACGGGCGCGATTTACCTTGGCGTGTCAAAAACAAAGCACATGATGATCCTTACGCCGTGTGGATTTCCGAAATTATGCTGCAACAAACAACCGTTAAAACAGTACGGGATTATTTTATCCGTTGGATGAAACGTTTCCCCAATTTAAAAACACTGGCTGCCGCCGATTTACAGGATGTCTTACTGATGTGGCAGGGGTTAGGGTATTATACACGAGCAAAAAAAATCCATGAATGCGCTCGACTCGTCATGAGCCAATATAACGGGCAGTTTCCTAAAACGCGAGAAGAACTGTTAAAATTGCCGGGAATCGGGCCTTACACAGCCTCCAGTATTTGTTGTTTTGCCTATAATGCCCCCGAAACTGTTGTTGACGGCAACGTGATTCGTGTTATTGCCCGGTTATATGGCCTGACACACGCCATCAATCATGATGAAATTTATAAATTAGCCCAAAAACTGACCCCCATTGCATATGGCGCCGATTATGCCTCGGCTATTATGGATTTGGGCGCAACCGTTTGCACGCCTACTGCGCCTGATTGTCTTTTATGTCCATGGCGCACGACTTGTGTTGCTTGTCAAAAAGGATTGACTGATCAAATTCCCTTGATTCAAAAACCGAAAAAACAAGAAAAATCAGGCTTTGTTTATTTAATTACAGATACAAACGGCCGATATTATATTCGTAAGCGTACGGAAAAAGGATTGTTATCCGGATTATATGAGTTCCCTTGGCATTACGACACACAAACACCCTTTCAAATACCCTGGATACCGGATAAAACAAACGTTTCACACACATTTACACATTTTAAACTGACATTGGGAATTCGGCGGGCTGCATCCGATACTGTCATGTTTACGAACGGCTTATTCGTTCACCCGAACGATTTTGATAAATATCCGTTTTCAACCTTGATGAAAAAAGTGATGAAATATCTTTCTCCCCGTCAGGGAAGCTGAACAACTTCTGATAGAAATGCTTCTCCCGTTATCAGATGCCCGGGAAGAATACCTAACCGCTGCACGGTTCCGGCATAAACTTCCAATACAACAGCCGCTCTCTCTTTTGAAGAAATAATCGTTTCATCAAACGGTTGTGCCCCTTCAAAAACAGAAACAATTTTACCGTTTTTATCGGCAAAAATCATATCCAACGGAACAAACGTGTTTTTCATCCACATGTAACGAACTTTTTCTTCAGGAAATAAAAACAACATCCCTTGGTTATCAGGCAACACCTGCCGAAACATCAAGCCTTGCATATGTTGTTCAGGTGTTATAGCCAATTCAACTTGAAATGGGACACGGACTTTATCCGTTTTAATAAAAATTTTACTTTGAGAAAACGACAAATCTTTTGCCCCGCACACTCTGGTGACAGACATCAAACCCAAAAGGAGTCCTAAAAAAAGAACTTTTTTCATTATTCTGTTCCCTCAGATGTAAAAGCCGCATTTTCCAATCGTTCAATTTCATCCGGGGACAGCAAGCGTCGCAACGTATTTACATATTCCGGATCATCCGGCACATATCGTTTTAAAAAAGGGATAACACGTCGTGCCTTTGGTTGGTTTGGCAAAATCCGAATTCTATCACGTGCCCAACGCCATTCAAACAATGGTGCGGATGCATTCAATTCCCAAAAATAAGATGTCACCGCTTCACTTAACGTTTGAAATGGTTTTAAATCATAATGCGTTTCATCCAGCCAGGCATATTGTCCAAACGGTGAGATCAGATTTTTTGTACCCCAGTCGGTTACCAAAGCAGCCTGAGCTACGGCAAGGGCCGGCGGAATTACATCCACTTTTTCAAGTAAATCTGCCATTTTCCCGTCCATGGTCTTTTTTAAAAAACTGTCATACCGTTGTGCCAAAGCATCAAAAAAAGAATGTTCTTTAGCTGTCCAAGGAATACCGGCAATCCACTTATCATTTAAAATCTGCAAAATCATCCGTTCACGAGCCAATTTTTCGTTTTCACGCAAAATTAATGGAATCATCATTTTTTGAAATAAAATACGGCTACCGTTTGACGCAAAATCCGATGGAATCTGCCCGATGTAAATGCGTGGCACCCGGCGATGTGACACACCGTCAAACAATACCCTCACCTCATCGGCCGATTGCGGAAAAATCAATTTATCCTGTTTAAATTCAATTAAAGAATCAATCAATTTTTCCGTTTCATTCGGTAACACCTTATTCCGCATATCGGTTAAAAAATAAATTCCCGCACCGATAAGTAACGTAATTCCTATAAAAAATACGGCAGACCGAAAAAAAGTTTGTTTCATCTTTTTTGTCCCTTTGAACGACGATGTAAAAAAAACTTTAATGCGCCGGGTGTCATTCCCCCGCTTACAAGCAATGTTCCACCCCATACCCCCATACCGCTCAGGATTAAAAAGAAAAGGCCCGTAATACCACTAAAAAGACTGTTTATCCAGGTCGGGTAAAACACAACAAATACCTTTAAAGCGCCACTTAAAAATAACGCCATCAATAATGCTGCTCCGATAATTCGTGGCAAACGATATAAAAACAAAGCATCCAAATGAAAATCGCCCTGTTTTTTCAAACGCAGCGCGTATTGTAACGCATTAACCCAAACCGTTATTCCCGTTGCCGCCGCAATGCCTAAATATCCCCAGAACGGCATAAATGAAAGAGCCAGTACCGCATTTAAAACAACTCCCGCAATTGCGATTTTAACAGGTGTTACAGTATCACCCCGTGCATAAAAAAAAGGCGAAAAAGCTTTTGTCAGCATATAAGCCGGTAACCCGGCTGCAAAAACGGCCAGCGCCCGTGATGTATGTATCGTGTCAACGGCTGTAAAAGCACCGCGTTCAAACAACACGTGCACAATCGGTTCTGCCAAAAATATTAACCCTGCCATTGATGCCAAAGACAAAGCCAACGACATTTCAATCGCCCGATTAAGCTGGGTATTCGCCTCTTGCATTTCACCGGCTTTGATATGACGTGACAAAACCGGCAACAACACGGTTCCAATCGCCACACCAATAATACCAATTGGCAGTTGAAACAAATGATGGGCATAGTTCAGCCATGATATAGCTCCTGCCCCTACAAACGATACAAAAAGCGTGTCAAAAAACAGATTGATCTGATAAACACCGGATCCCAGCACGCCGGGGCCCATTCTTTTTAATAATGTTTTAACCTGTGTTGATAACCGAAACAAAGCTCGTGACGGCCGAACTAACCCAAACGTCAAGTGATGACGTCGCACATGTCCGTATAAAAATACCAATTCAATAATACCAGCAATCAAAACGCCCCAAGCCAATGCATAAGCCGGTGCCGCTTGCGAATCAATCCATGGCGTCAACACATAAAGCGACACAATCATAGATACATTTAAAATTACAGGAACAAATGCTGCCGCCCAAAAACGTCCCAAAGAATTCAACATTCCCGAATATAAGGAAACCAAAGATACACACATCAGAAAAGGAAACGTAATCCGGCTAAGTGATGTTGTTAATTCCAATTTTCCCGGAATACTGTCAAATCCCGGTGCCAGTAAAAACATCAACAACGGCATTATCAGTTCAACGACCGCCGTAAAAATAAGCAGCACATAAAATAAAAAACTGAATGCCGATCGCGAAAACACCAACGCGCGCCGGCGCCCATGTCCTTGGTATTCTCCACTGAAAAGCGGAACAAAAGCAACGTTTAAAGTTCCTTCAGCAAATAATGAACGAAACAGATTCGGAAATCGCAACGCAACAAAAAACGCATCTGCCATCATTGATGCTCCCAAAAAACGAGCAATCAAAACATCACGGATAAAACCGACAACACGACTTAATGCTGTGCAGCCTCCTACCGTTGCGACCGATTTTAATAGACTCATACTTTTATGTTATATAAAATTTCAGTGCGCGATACAAGCAGAAAAAGCAAAACAATTACTACTTCATCCAAAAAAGGGGATTATTCTTTGATAATAATACCGCAAGCAACTCGTTCCCCACCTCCCCCAAGGGGTAAAGGTGAGTCACTAAAGTTATCTCCACCGGCATGAATAACAACGGATCGTCCGATAATTTCTGACATACTTAACCGTGATGTTGTAACACACATATGAACAACACCGGCCGAATCGGCATACAACGTGGGTAAATCGCCCGCATGTCCCTGTCCAAAGGGACCCGCATGAACGTGTGTGACCCCGGGATCATAATGATCACCAGCTTTTAGGGCATTTTGCCGTTTTCCGTCTTTAAAATCTGCACGACAATCTCCGTTTTGGTGAATATGGAATCCATGTTCACCGGGAGTTAAACCAACGGCATCAATACATATTTCCACAGCTTTTCCTGTCTCATGAAAAACTGCCCGACCAATACACTCCTCTTTTCCATCTGCGTTCGGAACGGTTTTATACAAAACAGCAACTGTTTCCGAATCTGGACTCATGGTGCATGCTGCCACCAGAAATGATAATAAAACAAGAATTTTTTTATGCATCCTTTTTTCCTTTTGCTTAACGAGATACATTCAAAATAGAATTTATTTCTTTTTTTTTCAAGATATACCGTCATTTTTTGTCAAAATTAATTGACAAACAATAAATATAGTGTAAAATAACGTTTAAAATCATGCCCAAAAAAATATTTGATTTAATAAAAAAACAAAACGGCGAAACGTTTGCTAAAACAATTCGCAGTTATGATAATGGTGTTTTTGACATACCGAACCTGTGTAACATTGTCAAATACGCAGGGCGTCAGGCTGAGCCCATTTTACCATACCTGATTTCATTAAAAAACATTAAAATAGATGACAAAGAAGACCCGCTTCCACCTGAAGTCTTGTTAGAAAAAGCCGGCTATAATGCCTATTATGCCGACACACTTTCAAAACAAAATGCTATTTTAAAATATTTTGCCCCAAATGAGGAATTATGCACATTCAACGACACGAACCGATATATCAATTATTATATTATCAATGCCGTTAAAAAAAATGTTGATCAAATAAAACGTGCCGATTTTCTGAATCCCGTACGAGAAGATGCCTATGGGGTCAGTGTCATTTCTATTCAGATTTTAAAATCAGGCGGATTTATCTCTATCAAAAACAGATATAATCATACTGTTGAAAATCCCGACAACACATTTAACAGCAATCCTGATAACATTATTCCGGGATTATCCGCTTCCTTAAAAAAACGGTTTAATGTTGATTTTTCCAGCCAGCACGTTTCTGTTCCCAACGGATATGTAATTATTAATGGGAAAATAATTAAATATCAAACAGAATATAATAATGTATATATTGGTGATTCCTTTTATATCAAAGATGGACAAATTTATGAGTTAAATCGTGATTTTCAAACTATTATTGATAACATGTTTGTTCTGGATTTAAAAAATAAGAAAATTTACAATCCCGCCGGCTTTAATGACCCATTTCCAGATATTCTTAATAAAGAGTTTGACGGTAAAAAACTACATTTTGTGCCAGCTACGAACGACGAAATACAACTTTTGGCCGATAACACACCTTTATTTAAACTGAATAAAAACCGTTGTATCACATCACTTTATTTACACCGAACAACGTATATCGGAGAATTTTTTATGTATCGTGGTAAGCATGAAATAAAATTTTTTGCTGCGCCAAATCTGAAACATTTGGAAAGTAATTTTTTATATCACAACAAATGCCTTGAAACCTTTCTGGCACCGCATCTTGAAACGATTGAAAATAACTTTTTATTTCATAACAAAAAATTAAAAATGATTTATATCCCTTCTCTTAAGTCCTTAGGAAACAATTTTCTTCAAGACAATGAGACATTAACACGTTTCAACGCTCCTGAACTAACTGAAATTGGGTCGGCATTTTTATACGCAAATAAAAATCTAAAGAAATTTTATGCGCCTAAACTTGAATGCATTCGGGGTGATTTCATTTTTTTAAACGAGCATCTGCAACACTTTTTTGCTAAAAGACTAGAATCTGTCGGAGATTGTTTCCTGCCAATGAATCGGGCGCTGCGTTTGTTACGTGTTCCGAAATTGAAAAAAATCGGTAAAAGTTTTTTAATGAGCAATCAAAAACTACGAAAATTATTTGCACCGAATTTGGAAAATGTTCAAGATGACTGTTTAGAAAGTCATCTTAAACGCAATTTTATCTTAACACGAAAAAATATCCCTCAAAATCACGATTCATATTTTTCGCGAACCTTGTTTAAACGACTGTTATTCAGAAAAAATGAAAGACAATAATATATCTTTAACGCCTTAAATCATAAAAATATTTTCTCCTATTTTAAAATATCTTCAAAAATTCCACCCGACACATAACAAAACGGCCGCCTTATCAAGCGGCCGTTTTCTTATGGTTGCGGGGGGAGGATTTGAACCTCCGACCTTCAGGTTATGAGCCTGACAAGCTACCGGACTGCTCTACCCCGCGTTAACGGAAGACAATTTACACTTTTTTTATTCACTTGTCAAGCCTTTTTTTTACAAATCTTTAAGATATTCTTTTTTATACTTGCATTTTACAAAAAACTGTCCATATGTAAGGATGTGTTTCATAAAAAAAGGAGCTATCATGAAAAAAGAATTATCAATCTTATGTCTGTCAGCAGGTGTTTTACTGGCGGGATGTTCATCCAAAATGTGTGATGAAAACTGCTCGTTGTTTTCATGCGGAGAAGATAGCCGCTGTGCAGTTCAACCTAAACAGATCATACCCGAAGTAACTTTAGATGCAACCTCTTTCTTTAAAACAGATTCGGCCGAATTGAATTTACAAGATAAAAGCACATTAGATCAGGTTGTATCATATTTGCAAAATAACCCGAAAGAACACATCCGTATCAACGGTTATACCGATGTGACGGGTCCGGCGGCTTATAACATGACTTTGTCTCAAAAACGGGCTCAATCTGTTGCCGATTATTTGGTCCGTCATGGTATTTCAACCGATCGGATTGAAACAAAGGGATACGGTGCAACAAACTTTGTCGCATCAAATGCCACACCGGCCGGACGCGCCAAAAACCGTCGTGTTGAAATTTTGTTCTTTAACTAATTTCTTATAAAATCCTTAAAAAAATCGGAAAGAGCCATCTTTCCGGTTTTTTTTATTTTGTTTTCACCAAAAGATATGATATAATCTTTAAAAATAACAAGGAGATTCTGATGAAAAAATCTTGTCTGACATTCGTCCTATGGCTTTTATTTATTTCTCATGCTGCCCATGCCGGTTTTGCAGAAGGGGAAAAAGCTTTCAACAATCAACAATATACACAAGCTTTTGCCGAATTTATTCCCTTGGCAGACAGTGGGGACTTTCGCTCGCAATACTATGTTGGATACCTATATTTAAATGGTTATGGTGTTTCTCAAGATGAAAAAAAGGCGCTTGATTACCTACAACGCGCGGTTGATCAAGATTACGATTTGGCTCAATCGTTGATGGCCTATTTATATGCCGAAGGAAAACTGGTTCCCAAAGACAAGAAAAAATCTCTGGCTCTGTATCAACAAGCTGCCGAACAAGGAAACATTTCGGCGTTATTAAATTTAGGAATTTTATATTATACAGGCGATGGTGTCAGCAAGGATATCAACAAAGCATTGGATTATTTTAATAAAGTTTCTTTGACACAAAAACCTATTGTCGGTCGGTATTTGGGAGACATCTACTCAACCGAAAAGAGCTTGATTGATTATGATAAAGCGTTTAGTTATTATCGCCAAGGTGCACAGCGCAACGATTTAGGTTCGTATCATGCATTGGCACAAATGTATCAAAAGGGGCAAGGAGTTCCAACCGATATGGGCAATGCTATAAAATATTACCAATATGCTGCTTCACAAAATTTTGCTCCCTCCCAATATATTTTAGGTATTATCTATGCTAATGGTGAGGGTGTGCCACGTGATAAATTAACGGCATATGCCTGGTTATCTTTAGCAGCGAATCAACAGTTAAAAGTTGCAGAAGACGCACGTAACAAACTTATGGGAACAATGTCACTGACCGATATTGAAAAAGGGCGCCATCAATTAATTGAATTACAACAAAACACAATGGGTAAAATTCAACCACCTTTGGGAAATGCGCCTGTTGAACGTGTATCCTCCGCTTCGCAAACACAAGTTAAACCCCGTCGCAAACCGCGTCGTCGGCGGCGTTGATGCAGGACAATATAACGAAAAGGATTACCATGCTTTATTTCTTGAAATCTTTTTTTACATTTAACTTTGCAACCCTATTTGGTTTAATAACCGGTTTGTGGCTTTATTCCATGCATTCTGAACGAAAGCCTTTATCATCGTTTTTAACAGAACCGTCTTTATATCTTATCTTATTTATTATGGTTTTTGGCTTCAGATTAATTGTATGGTTATTGATGGATAAAGCAGCACTGGCCGGCATCGGAAAATTGATTAAAAACGTCATCAGTGAAACAATCATTCTGACATTAGCAACACTTAGTTGTGTTGGATTTTTATTTTTAGTTAATACATTCGTGTTAAAGTATCTTTAATTACTGAAAAATATCAGAAAGCGACCTGTCCCATTTAAATGTTTCCGTTTGTTCTAACGCAGATACGTGCTGCGGAACTAAAACACCCGCTTGATGAGCATAGTTTAAATACTCTGACAGAGCACCTTTATCTTTAAACAATACCTGAGCAGATACAGGAGCGCCAAAAACAAAAGAAAGTGGATTTAACCGTGGAACCGCGCTAACCGTCAAAACAAACGATACGTCCGCAATACCTTTCGCTGATAAAAAACCATTTATTTGCACTTGCTTGTTCTCTTTCGGTTTAAAAACAAGATGCAGCCGACCATCAAAATGCCGAATACCCGCCAAAAGCATGCTTTCTAACGGATATGCGGCAACACTGTCAAAAGGAATATAATGCCGCATAATCTGTTCAATTTGATCCGCGTGCAACGCCTCAACAGCCCGCATAACATTAAACTTAATCCCTTCAAATGAAATACTTATACGTCCCTGCTTTTCTGAAACCTGCATTCGTGAAATACGATGTGATACAGGAATTCCTGGAAATCGAACACCATAAAAAATTAAAGCATGATCAAAAAGCGCCGGTTCCACTTTCTCGTACGCAAAATCTTTTGTGTCAAAAAAGAATGTTTCAGAATAATACGCCAACAACTCGGGAAGCATCTGCCGCCGCATAGTGACAAAGGCATAAACAACCAAAGCACCGGATAACATTATTATAAACGCAAGATTACTTTTAAATTTTCCCGACAATTTCATTGAATATCCCGACACGCATGCGTTGCACAAGGAAGAAATGACGTCACCTGCACAAAACCTTTCCCCGTGGCATCAAAATCAAAAAATCCCGACACAACGCCCCATCCGGCAACAAATGCTTTTCCCGTCAACGTCAACGGCATAGGTAAATCAACAATTCCTTCTATTTCATTCAACGTATCAACATGAACAACTGCCGTCCCGAAAACTGGCTTTTGATTAACCTGACTCATTAAACGTAAATGCGCGACCGTATCCATACCATTTGCCGGTGTTGACGATACCGACACTGTGGATTCAGATGTTTCTGCCGAAACGGCTTGATCTGTTTCAGCTGTCTTTTCCACTTGAGGCGCAGTCGCATCAATCAATGTATCAAGAGAGGAAATATCCTTTTGCATCGGTAATTCAACAACCGGAGCACTTGCCCCGTCAAGTGCTGAATTCTCAAGATTAGATGACATTCCGAATGAAACCTCCTGCCGCAATGCAACATCAACCGACGATCCGACAGCACCTTTTAAATCGGCAGCAACTGCTAAATCATCCCGATCGGGTTTTGCCAATTTTTTTGGGTTTGTTGCCTCGGGATGCAAGGCTTTATTTCGTTTGATATACGTTTTGCCTGTTTCCAAATTGATATCAGCATAGAATACAATATCCTGCGGTAGCGGGCTATCTGTTTGTGCCGAAAAAAACAAAATCCGCTTTTCAGCAGGACAAATCTCGCGCGCCTGTTTAACAACATCATCCAAAATAACCTGCGTCGCATGGGGATTTTTAAACAAAGCCGTATGCGGCGTAACGGCTAAAATGCGGAACGGATCACAAATTTCAAAAGGCATATAAACATCCCTGGCATTCCGACGTGCCGTCATTTGTCCGATATAAGTAATATCTGATGCCTTATCTTTAGCGACTTCAAATGTAGCCTTTTGAACCCCGTATTCTTCGGAAGAGCGTTTGAGAAATCTTTTCTTTAAATTCGTTTCTCCTGTCCAATATCCATCTGTCCAATATCCATAAATTTGCTCGCTGGGACGTGAAAAAGCATCATAAACAGTAACATCTGCATATCCATTTAAATATCCCTCTGAACAGCTATCTGGCGAAACAGAAATATACCACCCCTTTGTATTTTTATCTGTCAAATATCTAATCTGACACTTTTTGTCATATGTGGACAAAATAGCCTCATCCAACAAAAAGGCGTGCGCCGGAACAATCGGCATAATCGGTGCCGATGTGGCCATAAACAGCATAAAAATAATTAAAGAAACTGTTTTCATAATACCTATCATACGACATGTCCCTTTAAAAAGCAACATTTTTTATTTTTCTTGTGTTGTTTTACTCTCCACTTTATTTACATCAAAAAGCAGATCTTAAATTAAATTGTTTCAAATTTAAATCTATTTTTATAAAAAGAAATAGAAAAAGATACAAATAATTGATATTTTATATCCTATAAATATCTTAAACGGCTAACACAAAGGATAAAAATACATCCTTTTATTCATTATACTAAAAAAATAAACCACGTTAGGATGAAAGAGTAAAAATGAAATATAATCTGAAAATTGGAAAGAATGTGCGTATTTTACGAAAAATACACGGATTAAGCCAAGAAAAACTGGCTGAACTGATCAACTGCAACTATAAAACTATCTGCAATCTGGAAAATGATAAAAACATGCCAAATTTAAAGCAGTTCATCAACATCTGTGATGTATTCGGAATCCGTTTAGACAGTATGCTAACAGACAATTTAACAAAAACAAAAGAATTTGTTCCCATTGACGAAAACACTGATGAATACCCTGCCTTTGTTAAACGGATTGCAGCCGATAAGCAATATTCCACAGAACATATACAAAACATGATGCATGTTGCTGGAAAGCTCCCTAAATTAAATGCCCGTCAAATTAAGGCTCTACGACAGCTTATTGATTTGGCATTCAAAGAAAAATAACCCGCCACTTTAAATCCTTTTTCACGGACAAAAAAAGGGAACGGCAACAAGTTCCCTTTTTTTATCATGCTTCCGCCAAAACAGGTGCCCCAACGGGCTTCTTTTCTTTCAAGGGGCTAGATTTATCAAGAACTCCTTGACGAATAAGCGTTTGCACTTCCTCTCCAGTCAATGTTTCATGCTCAATTAACGCCTGTGCCAATAAATCTAACTGAGACCGATATTTTTTTAAAATTGTACGCGTTGTTTCATAAGCGTCATCAATAATTCGGTGAATTTCATTATCAACCGCCAAAGCCGTCGCATCGCCCATGGTTTTACGCTTGGAAATACTATATCCCAAAAAGACCTCACCTTCCGGTTCCGTATAAGCAACCGGCCCCATTTTTTCGCTCATCCCCCATTCGGTAACCATTCTGCGTGCAATTTCGGTTGCAACTTGAATATCATTACTGGCACCGGTTGTAATCTGATCTGTTCCCAAGACAATTTCTTCCGCAATACGTCCGGCAAACAAAATACTTAAACGAGACCTTAAATAGGTCACAGTTTGAGAATATTTATCTTTCTCGGGCAACTGCATAGTCACACCCAATGCCCTGCCCCGCGGGATAATTGTCACCTTATGCAACGGATCCGATTCAGGCAGATACAATGATGCGATAGCGTGTCCAGCTTCATGGTAAGCAGTCAGACGTTTTTCCTGATCATCCATAACAACAGAACGACGCTCGGCCCCCATAATCACCTTATCTTTTGCATCTTCAAAATCAACCATGTCAACGGCTTCTTTATTTCGCCGTGCTGCCAACAAGGCCGCTTCATTCACCAAATTTGCCAAATCAGCCCCCGAAAAACCAGGTGTGCCACGTGCAACCGTCTCAACATCAACACCATCAGCAACAGGAACCTTTTTTAAGTGCACTTTTAAAATTGCGGCACGCCCCTTTACATCTGGATTTGATACAGTAATCCGGCGATCAAAACGTCCCGGACGCAACAAAGCCGGATCCAACACATCCGGCCGGTTGGTGGCCGCAATTAAAATAATACCGTCATTTGCCTGGAATCCGTCCATTTCAACCAACAATTGATTTAATGTTTGCTCACGTTCATCATTTCCGCCGCCTAAACCGGCTCCCCGATGCCGTCCGACCGCATCAATTTCATCAACAAAGACAATACAAGGTGCGTTTTTCTTAGCCTGGGCGAACATATCACGCACACGTGAAGCACCAACACCGACATATAACTCAACAAAATCTGATCCCGAAATAGTAAAAAACGGCACTTTAGCTTCACCGGCAATGGCACGCGCCAACAATGTCTTTCCCGTTCCCGGCGGGCCAATCATTAAAACACCTTTCGGAATTTTACCCCCCAACCGCTTAAATTTTTCCGGTGTTTTTAAAAAATCAACAATTTCCTGAAGCTCTTGACGTGCTTCGTCAATGCCGGCAACATCCTCAAACGTCACTGTCGTTCCGCCGGGAAGCAGCCGCGCTTTTGATTTCCCAAAACTCATCCCTTTACCGTTCATAGCACCGATTTGACGCACCATAAAAATCCAAATGCCAATAAAAAAGAGCAAAGAAATCAGAGGAATAATCCCGGCTCCCCAAGATTCTTCAACCACATCAGGAATCGCCGTAATAGCAACTTTATTTTGTTCCAAAACGGGAATAAGGCCCGCATCAGCCGGTGCATACGTTTCAAAAGAACCGCCAGATTTTAACTTACCTTTAACAGATTGCCCCTGCACTTCAACAGATGTGACTTCTTGTTTGGTAACACGCTCTAAAAAAGCCGAATAAGAAAGAACTTCGGGCTTATTTGACAAAGCTTCTTCCAACCGTGGCAACGTCAACCCATGCCCCAACGCAATAATTGCAATAAAAAAAGCCACCCAAAAGATAAATGTTTTTCCGAACATATCATTATTCAGTCGCATAAATAATTCCTCATTAAATCTGATTGAATATAGATTATATCTGTGTTTTGGTCATTATAATCAAGATTCGGTATTTTTGCAAGCACTTTTTTTAAAGCCTCTTTCAAGAGAACCGTATCTTTTTCTTCTTTTTTTTCAATATGTTTTATTGGGATAAAAACCACTTTTATTTTTTTAGGGATTTTGGCATTAAAAATGTGTATTCCGTCCAATTGTATAACTTTATTATATCGTCGGGAAGCAATCACAACCAACATATCTTTTTGTTGTGCCTGTATTTCACTTAAACTTAAGAAAGAACGTTGAATCAGGGCCGGAATATCCGGCAACAGAACTCTAGGCGGAGCAAAACATATTTGCACATCACTTGTTGAAAATACATTAAACCTGCACCAATGCTTTGTCTGTCCCGCTTGTAAAATAACAGGTGTTGGCCATATGCGCCATTCAGGTGCTATAAAAATACCTTTGCGTGTTTTCATGATATGACACCCGCCTGTCGTAAAACCTTGAACCGTCAACAGATTTTTTTCCAAGTTATTCAATGAATACGGTCGTCCTTCCGGACAAATTACCGAAATCAAAAAACGTAATACACGCAATTGAATTTCTTCGGGCTGTTCTTGCCATAACAACCGCGGTATAAAACAAAATCCCATTTCATGAAAGACAACCGAACACCGCACAAACCGCATGGAAAAAAAATCAAGAGCCGTGCGAGCACGATGAATCCGTTCGGCCGATATCGCCAAAGCACGTGCCGATAACTCATTCTCGGCAAAAAGAGGCAGCCGACGCCGCCAACGCACCCGCTCATAAAGCGGATCATTATTCATCGGATCTTCAATCCAAGTCATTTTTTTTTGGTGCAGGTAAGTTAAAATTTTGTCTTTTGAAATCATAAGTAACGGCCGAAAAAGCCAAATACCCTCCCGACGGCTGATACGACTCATACCTGATACACCATCCACACCGCTGCCTCGTGACAACCGTGCTAAAACCGTTTCAGCCTGATCTTCCAAATGATGCGCAAGACATAATGCCGATATGCCTTGTTGTTGGCAATACTGAATCATCAATGCGTAACGTGCCGTCCGGGCGCGTTCTTCCAAATGCGCCCCGGAAAGAGACTCTTTAACCGTTAAAATCTTATGTTTAATATTTTGTGCTGCCATAATTTTTCCGACATCCACCGCTTCACGCGATGAATCAGGCCGAATCTTGTGATCAACCGTTAAAGCAATCAACATGCGGTTATGTGCCTCTGCCCATGTTTTTAACAACAACGTCAAGCACAAACTATCAGCACCCCCGGATAAAGCAACCGCAATTGGAGCATTATCCGCGATTGGTGCCGTTTTAAAAAACGATTCAATTTCTGTTTTTAGGGACACGCAAGTTTTTCAGCCTCTTCCCGTGCTCTATCTTTTAAATTTTGAGACGCTTTCGGAAATTCTGCTGCCAAATTTTGAAAAGCCACACAACTTTGATTTGTTTGCTTTAACCGTTTCAAGGTTAAGCCCAGTTTAAGCATATTATCCGGCGCTTTGGAATTCTTTTTATATTTACTTACCCCATCGGCAAAAATACCGGCGGCCTGTTCATACCGTCCGCGTGCATAGTATGTTTCACCCAACCAATAATTCGCATTTCCGACCAACGACGATGAGGGATACTTTTTCATAAAATCCACAAAAGCAGTCTCGGCCTTTTCATATTGACCTTGTTTCAACAAGGTCAAGGCGGCATCATATACTTCTTTGGGCTTTTTCTTTTCCGCCGTCGGTGCCGGTTTAGCGGTTCCCGCCCCTGTTTTATCGTTAAGCTCTTTTAAGCGAACATCCGTATCCTCTTGAACCAACGTTAATCGTTCCTCCAACAAATCGGTTTTGCGTTCCAAAAAATCTAATTTCTCGGTCAATCCGGAAATCACACGGTTTTGATCTTCTAACCGTGTATACAAATCATCCAACGATTCGGCCGGACGATCAGCATTTAACCGCGCAGCTGTTTCCGGATTTTGGTAAATACGCTTTTGCAACAGTGTCAATTCCCGATCTAATCGGTTAACTTTGTCATTCATCATGTCAAATTGAATGTCGGCTCGGGCGACTGATACACTCAACACACCTGCCATAAATAAAACAAATATCAATTTCATCTTTTTCCCCAAAAAAAAACGCCCTTTCCGAAAAAATTATACGCGGAAAAGGCGTTAAAAACAAGTTTTTTTTTAAAAATCGTTTTTTTAATAAGCAACCGTCGTTGCATTACGATTTTTGGCCCAAGCAGCCGGTGTTGACCCCAACACAACCGGTTTTTCTTTACCATAAGAAATGGTACGAATCCGATCGGCGGCAATACCTTTTGCCACCAAATAACTGCGTGCAGCGTTGGCGCGACGTTCACCTAAAGCCAGGTTGTATTCACGCGTTCCACGTTCGTCACAACGCCCTTCAATCAAAATCAATGCCCGAGGGTTATCTTTCAACCAAGCGGCTTGTTCACTTAAATACGACTTGGCTTCACCCGTTAAATCAGAGCTGTTAAACGGAAAATATACAACAGCCGTTACTTCCTCATTGAATTTGGCCGTCGTATCTGTTGCGGATAAATCCGAAATATTAACATCATCAGACCAACCGCCGTTTGCGTTGCCGTATAAATCAGCACCTTGATCGTTTGATGCGCACGCACTTAACAATGCCGCCCCACAGACAATTCCCAATACTTGTTTAAACATTTTGTTTCCTTTCATTAAAAAAACATTTACGGATACATATCCGTGTTTCTTTTTCATTAGACTATACCCGTACCCAAAAGTCAATAAAATTTTATTTCGGGTTACATTGTGGACACGGAACATTCGGATCCGAACACGGGCATTTAACCATTGAGGCAGTAACCGGCTTACGATCAGCCTGATACGTTTCCCACCAGGTTTTTTCACGTGTGGGTTCTTTCGGACGAACAACTGTTTGAACCGGGATGGGTTCCGCATATTGATAGACGATCGGTGCCTGCCCGGTCACAACAACCGTTTCCGGGACCACTGTTTCAATACGATAAACTTGTGAAACCATGGGACGTGAAGATGTTTCATAAGTGCGCGTCACAATATTTTGTTCAGTCTCAATAAATGCATTGTTATGCCCACGCCCCATAATTGCTAACGGTTGGCCATTCGGTAACCGCGTTGTTGTATAAGTACGTGGCCGAGAGGCATAATACGTGTCAATAATACACTGCCGATAAGTACCGTGTTCATCCAAAGCAGTACACCCTTGAACAGCCCGATTTTCGGCGCGACGCTGTGCACGCTGAGCTTGCGTTTTATCCATATCAGTTTCCCATGTGGCACAAGCTGATACCAATGTCGCTCCCAACAAGGCACATAAAATTTTTTTCATAATAACTCCTTTGTTATATGCTTTTGACCATCTCTTTTTTTTATTAGTATTCTTTTTTTTATCACATTGCAATCTTTTTTTTAATGTAATAAAGGTGACCACGTCGGATCGGACGCATCTTCTGGTGTTTTTATCAACCGTTCATTGTATCCTGTGACATCAATAGAATACAATTTTGACGCCCCGCCCCGCCCGCGTTCATCCGAGGGAACCTGCCGAAAAAACATAACCACACGCCCATTCGGCGCAAATGTCGGAGCCTCAACTAAAAAGCCATTGGCAATTAAACGTTCTCCCGATCCATCCGGCCGCATCAAACCGATATGAAATTGGTTTTCCTCAATTTTTGTAAAAGCAATATAATCACCGCGCGGTGACCATACCGGTGTTGCATAAGTCCCGGATCCGAAACTGATACGTTTAACGTTTTTGCCTTCGGCATCCATAACATACAATTGCTGCGTTCCGCCACGATCCGAATTAAACACAATCCGTTGACCATCCGGTGAAAAACTGGGCGATGTATCAATCGCCGGATGATCTGTCAATCGCTTCTTTTTTAAACTATCCAAATCAACTGTATAAATATCCGAATTACCGCGCGTCGCTAACGACATAACTAATTTTTTGCCATCCGGAGAAAACCGCGGGGCAAACGTCATTCCCGGAAAATCCCCAACTAACCGTGATTTCCCCGTCACAATATCCATAATATAAACTTTGGGACGGCCATCCTTATATGAAAAATACGTCACTTCACGCATATTTGGGGAAAAACGGGGCGTCAAAACTATGTCTTTTCCATCAGTCAAATATTGCACATTGGCCCCATCCTGATCCATAACGGCCAACCGCTTCATCCGATTCGCTTGATTCCCCGATTCGGATATAAAAACAACTTTCGTGTCAAAATATCCTTTTTCACCCGTTAAACGCTCATAAATTTGATCGGCAATGATATGTGCCATACGCCGCCATGAATCGGGAGTCGTGCTTAAAACTTTGGCTTCCATTTGCTCTTGTGCGTACACATCCCACAACCGAAACGAAACACGCAATTCACCACTAACAGGATCCTCATTAATTTCGCCATGCACCAAGGCATGCGCGTTCACGGCTTGCCAATCGGCAAAATGCGGATGTGTGTCAACGGAATGGATTTTTTGAATGTAAGCATCCCGATCAATAATGCGGAACAACCCCGAACGTTCCAAATCGGCTGCGATGACATCCGTTATACTGTC
This sequence comes from uncultured Alphaproteobacteria bacterium, assembly GCA_944392145.1. Lineage (GTDB taxonomy): Bacteria > Pseudomonadota > Alphaproteobacteria > CAAHEQ01 > UBA3637 > CALXVS01. The sequence goes on from CALXVS010000014.1 coordinate 24,783, forward strand.
AGCAATATTTTGCTGACGCCAGCCGGACGCATTAAAATACGGCATTGCCACCGGCGTCGGTTCGGATATGGCCCCCGTTACATCAATGCGCAATGCCCCTAAAGCCGGACAACCGGTCATCAATATTAAAAACAACATCCCGATTTTTTTCCACATATTTTTTTCCTTTTCCTTGTTTTTAATATATGGTATTTTTAATCTGTTAGCAAACAAAATTCGTTTTGTATCAAAATACACTCTCCTCTAAAGGATTAAAGCGCAAAAATAACTCTTTCCATGAATCATATTGAGACGCATACTTTTCTGCCAATATTTTAAAGGGTGAGTCTTCACGCTTATCACACACCCACACCGCCCGCCGCGCGCTTTCAGCTGTTGTCCGAAATGCCGGATCATTTTTCATATTATTGATTTTCACCGTTTTAACCCGTCCGTCACGACCAACTGTTGCACTAATTTCAATAATCATGTCTTCCACACCCGCAACACCGGCATTTACATTCCAACACCGGCGAAGCTGATTGGCAATCAAATCCTGTTCTGAAATAGTTAAAAGTCGGCTTAAATTTCCCTCTTTTCCGCCTTCAATTCCATTTGAAACGGGCACCTCATCCACCTCTGGTGCTGACATATCTGACGGAACAGGGTCAAGAGGTTTTTGAATTTTCCGCACTGATTTCAACAAACTGTCCATCGGATTTTCCGAAGGTGTTTGCTTGACCTTTTTCGGCGGTGTTTTTGGTTTACTGTCGGCCTTTTTCTTTTGCGGTTTTGCCGTCGGCGTTTGTTTGACCGAAACAGCATCCTTTACCGGTTTTTGCGGAACCGGTTTGGGGGCTTTTGCAGGCTTGGGTGGTGTTGCATTCACACGCGGCGTTTTATTTTCTTTTGGTTGAACCTTTGGTTTTTCCTTAGGCTTCGGAACGGGTTTAGCCACCGGTTTCGTCGGTGTTTTATCAGGTTTGATTTTTGGGGGGAGATTTGTCTTATCCGCCAGTTGAACTTTTGTTAAATCAACAACCATTAAGGCCGGTGTTATTTCTTTCGGCGTATGCGTACCGAATTGAATTTGAAAAAACATCAGGCCCAAAACAGCCAAATGTAACCCTAAAGAAAGCAAAAAACTACGTGCCGGCACGGGTTCAGGCACCTTTCGCCCGCGGCGGTGCCATAACTTTGGCATCGGTTTTCAAAGCAACCTGTGTAAATCCAGCCACCCGCAATAGAGCCATAACCTCTATCACACGACCATAGGAAGCCTCCGAATCACCGCTTAAAACCATTTGAATCTGCGGGTTTTGTGCAACAATTGCCGACACTTTTTTGACAAGGTGATCCGCCTCAACCTTTTCCGTTCCTACAAAAATGCTTCCCGTTTTATCCACACCGATATCCAATGTTTTTTGATTGCTTTCCAAACTTTTTCCATCTCCTTTGGGCAAATTCAACGGAATACCACTGGTCAACATCGGTGCCGTAATCATAAAAATCGCCAACAAAGACGTCATGACATCAATCAACGGCGTCAAATTGATTTCAGATTTAATCCGTGTCCGACGACGGGCTTTAGCCATTTTACCCCTCCCCCGTCTGACGTGACAAAATGGAACTTAACTCATTTGAAAATGTTTCCATGCGTTGGGCAATACGGTCAATATCATTCGTCAGCTTATTATACGCAATCAACGCCGGAATTGCCGCAATCAACCCGACCGCCGTTGTAAACAACGCTTCGGCCACACCCGGTGCCACGGCGGCAATATTGGTGCTTTGCGTCATACCGATAGCATTAAAACTGTCCATAATTCCCCAAACGGTGCCGAACAACCCCAACAACGGTGCCACCGATCCGGTTGAGGCCAAAAAAATCATCCGGGTTTCCAACTTATCAACTTGTTTATCAATAATAATCTGCATCATTTTATCAATACGTTCCTGAATCTTAATCGTCGCCCCGTTTTTCTTTTTTTCGGCCATGGAACGACGCCACTCTTTAACCGCACCGACAAAAATCAAGGATAGCGGGTCCGACGGTGCTTTGGCATACGTGTTATAAAGCGCTTCCAATGATCCGCCCGACCAAAACTGCTCTTCAAAAGCTTTCATCCCCGACCGAATTTTTTTAAACAACCGTAATTTATCAAAAATAATTGCCCAACACCAAACAGATGCAAATAAAAGCCCTAAAATCAAAGCTTTCATAAAAATGTCCGAATCAAGGAACATTTCATACATGGATAAAGAAGCGCGTACACCTTCAACTTGCATCAGTTATTCTCCTTTCTGACACGATAAAAATAATTCTTTTAAATCCGCCGGTATCCGAACGGGACGCAACGTTTTCGGGTCCACGAAAGCGACTTGAAGCCGCATGTCAACCAATATTTGTTCTTCCCGCACAACCGTTTGATTCATCACCATACTGGCGTGACCAACCTCGGCAACCTGTGTGCGAACAATCAACAAATCCTCTAACCGCGCCGGTGCCTTATAGGAAATTTCAACCTGCCGAATCACAAAACTGACACCACGATCAATCAACGCCTGATTTGATAATCCGACGGCACGCAAAAATTCGGACCGCGCCCGTTCGGCATAATCCAAATAATTGGAATGATATACGATACCGCCGGCATCGGTATCTTGAAAATAAATGCGCACGGGCGTTTCATGTATCATCGTATTTTTATTCCTCCGTTAAATTATCCAATAAATCCGGCTGGTTGTTAGAAACAACCGGAACCTTTAACCCTAAATGCCGATATCCCGCGGCCGAAAGTACCCGACCGCGCGGGGTTCGCATCACAAATCCTTGCTGCATTAAATAGGGTTCAATAATTTCTTCCAATGTGTCCCGTTCTTCGGATAAAGCGGCACAAAGCGTTTCGGCGCCCACCGGTCCGCCGGCATACTTTTCGGCAATGCACCGCAAATATCGCCGATCCATCAGGTCCAATCCCTGATGATCCACTTCCAACCGATTTAATGCCTGATCGGCAATTTCCTTTGTAATCGTTCCGCCGCAGGCAAAATCCCGCACCCGCCGCAATAAGCGCCCTGCAATACGCGGCGTCCCGCGCGAACGGTGGGCAATCTCACGCGCCCCGTCATCTGTCATATCCACATTCAAAATACGGGCCCCGCGTGTGACGATTTTAGCCAAATCATCAGCACTGTAAAATTCAAGCCGTAACGGAATGCCGAATCTATCCCGTAGCGGCGTCGTCAAAAGCCCCGAACGGGTAGTAGCACCCACCAACGTGAAAGGCGGCAAATCAATCCGAACGGAACGTGCGGCCGGCCCCTCCCCGATAATGATGTCTAATTGAAAATCCTCCATAGCGGAATAAAGCACTTCCTCCACCGTCGGATTCAAGCGGTGAATTTCATCAATAAACAAGACATCACGCGGTTCTAAATTCGTTAAAATCGCCGCCAAATCACCGGCTTTGGAAATCATGGGACCGGCCGACGGACGGAACCCGACACCCAGTTCTTTGGCGATAATTTGGGCCAATGTTGTTTTGCCAAGCCCCGGCGGTCCAAATAACAAGGTATGATCCAACGCATCCTGACGCCGTTTGGCCGCCTCAATAAAAACACCCAAATTTTCGCACAGTGTTTTTTGCCCCACAAAATCACGCAATGACTGCGGGCGTAAAGACGTTTGAACATCTTCATCCCCCATTATTTTTTGCGGTGTAATAATCCGATTTTCAGCCATCCGTCAACATCCTTTTCTATCCGATTAAATGAGAGGATTGTCCGATTTCTTTTAAAACAAGACGAATCAACTCTCCCGTTTTGGCATCGGGATTTTCTTTTAAAACTTTCGCGGCCAAAATACCCGCTTCGGTGCGCGCATATCCCAAATTAACCAACGCCGACACTGTTTCGGATAAAACACCCGTTTCAACCGTGCGCCCCCCGACCGCAAGCGGCACCATTGATTCATTTTTCCCCAACGTACCCAACTTCCCTTTCAATTCGGTAACCAACCGGACACCCAATTTAGGGCCGACCCCGGGAGCCCGTGTAAAGGCCTTTGAATCACCGGTCATAACCGCCATTTGAATTTCGGATGGGGATAAAGCCGATAAGATACCCAGGGCAACTTTGGCACCAACCCCCTGCACGACCGTCAAAAAACCAAAAGCCTGCTGTTCGGTTGCATCGTAAAAACCAAACAGATGAATATGATCTTCGCGCACCTGGGTTTCAATAAGCAATGAAACACTTCCCCCCAACGGCGGCAATTTAGCAATTGTTTTGGCCGAACAAAACACGCGGTACCCGACCCCGCCAACATTCAAAACAACATATCCTTCCGCAATGGAATCAAGTGTTCCGCTCAACTTTGCAATCATGGTTTGTTTTCCTTTTGTTTTAGGGGTATTTTATCGTAAGCGGAAATAAAAAGCAATCTTTTTACTTCACTTTTTGTTTTTTTTCATATATGCTTGAACGCACGCAATAACAACAAACACATCTGAATTTTGTTTAAGGATTCGCATGGATATGGATAACCTGACGGCACGCATCCCGCCGCAAAACCTTGAAGCGGAGCAAGCCCTTTTGGGCGCAATTCTTTCCAACAACCGCGCTTTTGAAAAAGTGTCGGAATTTCTGCGTCCGGAACACTTTGCCAATCCCGTTCACGGTAAAATTTTTCAGGCCTGCGCCTCTTATATTGAACAAGGGCGAATCGCCGATCCCATTACATTAAAGGCTTTTTTTGCAACGGATGAAGATTTAAAAGAAGCCGGTGGTGCGGAATATTTGGCACGTTTGGCAGCGGCCTCGGGTGTTATTATCAATGCCTATGATTACGGGCGTCAGATTTTGGATCGCTATATTCGGCGGCAACTAATCGGCCTTGGAACCGATATGGTCAATGATGCTTTTACCATATCTATGGACTCGGAAGCTTCCCAACAAATTGAAATTGCCGAAAAAAAGCTGTATCGCATTGCAAATGAAGGGGAATTGGACGGAGGCCCCGTTACTTTAAGCGCCGCTTTAAAAGAATCGTTGGCCGCAACAGAGTTTGCCATGAAAAATCCGGCAGGTATTTCCGGAGTTCCGACGGGATTAACCGAAGTGGATAAATTGATGGGCGGTTTGCACGATTCGGACCTGTTGATTTTGGCAGGACGTCCCGGTATGGGGAAATCGGCAATGGCGACAACATTGGCTTTTAATGCGGCTTTAAAGTTTGAAGAAGAAAACAAAAAACCGGGAGCCAAGAAAAAATCCGTTGCCTTATTTTCGTTGGAAATGTCGGCCGAACAACTGGCCGGTCGTATTTTATCGGCCAAAGCACAAATTCCCGGCAACCTGATGCGCACGGGAAAGTTAAACAACGACCAATTTGATGAATTGGCTGCTGCCGTTTCTTTATTGGGAAAAGTCCCGTTATATGTGGATCAAACCCCCGGTATTACCGTTAATGCCATCATGAATCGCGCCCGTCATTTGAAAAATGACAAAGAAAAAGGGTTGGGATTGATCGTCATTGATTACCTGCAACTGATCAGTTCCCCCGGTCGTTCCGAAAACAGGGTTCAGGAATTGTCCGAAATGACCAGAACACTGAAAATCATGGCAAAAGAGCTGCAGGTTCCCGTTTTAGTTTTATCACAATTATCCCGTTTGGTAGAACAACGGGAAAACAAAAGGCCGCAACTGTCCGACCTGCGCGAATCGGGATCTATTGAACAAGATGCCGATATTGTCATGTTTGTGTTTCGCGAAATTTATTATCTGCAAAACGACGTGCCCAAACGCCATTCAAACGAAACACCGGAAAAATTTGCTTTGCGTCAAGCCGAATGGCAAAAAAAATGTCAGGACATTACGAATCAGGCTGAACTCATCATTGCAAAACACCGTCACGGTCCCTGCGCCAATATTAAATTATATTTTAACGGTGAATTCGGTAAATTTTCCAATTTGGAACAGGATTTTTCATAAAAAAAATGTGCCGTTTGCATTCCCAAACGGCACATTTTTTACCAATGATTTTTTATTCATCCATATACTTGCGACCGGATTTCCAATAATCGTATCCGGTCATCACCGTTAATAGGGCCGCTCCCCACAACGCAACCGATCCCAAAATTGTCAGGAACGTTGAAAAAACACCCGAAAAGCGGACATCGGCCACCATCAAAACCGGCAAAGCCGTCATTTGACAAGCCGTTTTCCACTTTGCCAGTCGCGTTACCGGACAACCGACCTTGATTTCCGCCAAAAATTCCCGTAAGCCCGACACCAAAATTTCACGGCACATAATAATAACGGCCGGAATGATACCATAATACGGCAACCGTCCCGTATGGGCCAGCATCAATAAAATCGCCCCAACCAGCAACTTATCCGCTATCGGGTCCAACACACGCCCGAATCGGGACAATTGATTTAAATGACGCGCCAAATAACCATCCATGTAATCGGTAATGCCCGCAATTGCAAACAACACAACGCCCGTCCATGCCCATAACGGTGTCGGAAAGAAAAAGGTCGTGACAATAACCGGAATCGCCCAAATACGAATTAATGTTAATACGTTGGGAATGTTAACACCACGCCGCACGGTTTTAATCGTTTGACGCACGGCACCGACGGGCTTCTGCAACCGTTGCGGCGTTTTAAAATGTTTTGTTTGTTTCATATTGTCCTCTTTCATTTTACCTGTTTATATCCTATCCGTGATAAAAAGTATAGATTTTTTTTGCAATCTTTTCACTGATCCCGTCAACACGGCACAATTGATCCAGCGATGCCCCCGCGATTTCCCGCGGCGATCCGAAATGCAGTAAAAGCGCTTTTTTACGTTTTTGTCCGATACCGCCGATTTCGGACAATGTTTCGTGAAACATGTTTTTGGCCCGCTTGATACGATGTGATCCGATGGCAAAACGGTGTGCCTCATCCCGCAAACGCTGTATCAAATGGATCAAATCACTTTTAAAATCCAACCGAATCGGCTCATGCGGGCGCGATCCTAAGTAAAATGTTTCCCGGCCGGCATTTCGGTCTTCCCCTTTGGCAACCCCCAATACGGCCACATTTGTGACATGAAGTTCATTCACAATGTCCAAAACTGCCGAAATTTGCCCCTTCCCGCCGTCAATAATCAATGCATCGGGTAAATCCCCTTCGGCCAAACCACGCGTCAACCGGCGACGTAACACTTGGCGCATCATCCCGAAATCATCATTTGTTCGGGTCAATTCTGCTTGAATATTAAACCGCCGATACAGATTTTTTTGAAATCCTTCTTTGGTGGCAACAATCATGGCACCGACCGCTGATGCCCCTTGAATATGACTGTTATCATACACCTCCACTTTGTTCAGGTGCTTCAGCTCCAATAAATCCCGAAATTCTGCCCACACACGATCGGTAATCTGCTCGTTTTGACGGTGTTGAGAAAGCGATTCGCGCGCATTCAGCACAGCTTGTTCCATCAATTTACGGCGCATTCCTTTAAAGGCACTTGAAATTTGAACCGTATGACCGGTTTTTTGTGCCAACGCATCTGCAAACCCGGTCGGCACCGTTTCGGATAGGCACAAAAAACGCGGTGCCGGCACTTGGTCATAAAACTGCATCAAAAAAGTGGTCATAATTTCAGGACTTGGCACATCTGCCACATCCGACAAAAAATGCGTACTGTTTCCTTCGGCTTTTCCCGACCGATAGAAAAACACACTGATGCATGCCTCATCTCCCTCACGATATAAAGCCACAACATCTGTTCCGGCCAACCATATTTCACGGTCCGTTCCCTGAACTTTATTTAACGCCAAAATTTTATCACGAACGGCGGCCGCCTGTTCAAACGCCTCGGCTTTTGAAAAAGCCTGCATCTGACGGGTTAAAATTTGTTGTATTTGCGTTTGTTCGCCCCGCAAAAAGGCTTTGACATCCCGGACGGTTTTTAAATATTCCTCTTGGGAAATACACCCGACACACGGTCCGGAACACCGATGAATCTGATATAACAAGCAGGGCCGTGTGCGATTTGCAAAATAGGTATTCGTGCACACCCGTAACCCAAAAATTTTTTGAATCTCGCGAATCGTCTGACTGACGGCTAATCCAGATGCATAAGGACCAAAGTAATCACCTTTTACCCCGCGTACACCCCGATACTTCATCAACCGTGGCACCGTGTCTTTTGTCAAAACAATATAAGGAAAGCTTTTATCGTCTTTTAATAAAATATTGTAATATGGCCGGAATTGCTTAATCAAATCGTTTTCAAGCAAAAACGCTTCGGTTTCTCCGGCGGTTTCAATCACAATCAAATCATGCACCAGACCAACCATCCGGGCAATCCGAACAGACAGTTGCCCCACGCGTGTATAATTGGTCAATCGCTTATGTAAATCTTTGGCTTTCCCGACATACAAAACAACTCCTTTTTCGGAAATCATCCGATAAACACCCGGCCGATGCGATATAGCGGCCAGACGCTGTTTAATCAATGCCGCGCCCGTCAGATGTGTCATAAACTTTATTTTATTCATTTTTTTTATGAAATCAAGAAACTGATTAAAAAAGATTTGAAATTTCCCGTTAAAGCGGTTAAACTGCTTTCAACATAAAAAAAGCAGGGTTTACTACGTGAAAAAATTTTTATTTTGTATTATTGCCACGATATTGGCCTGGGCACCTTATACCTCTTATGCAGGTGTGGCACGTTTGGTTGCCGATACAAAAAGCGGTTTGATTTTGGTGGCCGAAAATGATCAAGAGCCGAAATATCCTGCTTCTTTGACAAAAGTTATGACCCTTTACATCACGTTTTGGGCATTGGAAAACAAATTGATTCAAATGGATGATTTATTGCCGATTTCTAAAAATGCCGAAAAACAACCACGCTCCAAACTGTATTTAAAGGCCGGCACCACCATGACGGTTTATGAAGCAATTATGGCCCTTATCATCAAATCGGCCAATGATGCAGCTGTTGTCTTAGCCGAGGCATTGGCGAACAGTGAATCAGACTTTGCCGATATTATGACACAAACCGCCCGGCAATTGGGTTTAACCCATACAACATTTAAAAATGCCTCAGGCCTGCATCATCCCGAACAACAAACAACGGCTCGGGATATGGCAGTTCTGACAATTGCACTGATCAATCACTATCCACAGTATTACGCTTTGTTTTCCACACCGTTTTTTGAATACAACGGCAAACGGTATTATTCGCATAACAATATTTTAAAAAATTATGACGGAGCTGAAGGTTTGAAAACCGGGTTTATTTCAGCCGGCGGGTACAGCATTATTTCAACCGCACAAAAAGAGGGAACCCGCCTTGTTACCGTTGTTTTGGGACATGACAGTGTTAATTTACGCGATAAAACAGCGATGCGCTTATTAGATACGGGATTTGAAAAAGTCAGGCATCGTGATAAGTATTTTGCCCGCTTTGCAAAAAAAGGACAAAACCCTTTGGAAAAAAACGCTTTAGTTCCCAAAGCACACCTGGAATACCGTTTTGCCGCCATTCAAGAACGCCTGAACGAAACAAAACGATTGGCAGACCGTTTTCGCAAAAATCAAACACTGGCACCGGAATTAGCAGGTATGCCGGTTGTTGAAGTCGGTATTGCACAAGGAGACGGGTCTTGGGGGATTCAAGTCGGAGCATTTCATCATGAAACCATTGCTAGAGAAACGGCTGAACGTGTTTTATCTTTACTGGATAACACAAATAAGCATATAAAAACGCCGCGTTTTGAACAATTTTTTCGATCACGCATTTTCGGTTTTACTTCTTCACGCGATGCCAATATCGCTTGTCAAAAACTTAAAAGTCGTAAAATCCAATGCTTTCCCGTTGGACCGGATTATTAAACTTTTCTTTTTTTTCAATCTGTTATCGTGCTATTAAAATCGTTTCAAAAAGGAACCTTTTTTTGCAACTGTTTTTTTTATGATTTTTGAAAAAAAGAAAAATTAGCTGATTTTGCTTTTAAATAAGTATGTTAGGACAAAAAAATCCCGTTATTTGTTTTTGTCCGATTCGGGCGTTACAAAAAGGTTCCTTTATGTAACATAAAGAACAGGTTGAAACCAAGCTGTTTTATGGGAGGTTACATGTGGAACGTATTTAAAAAGGTATGGGTTAAGGGAAAAGGGGTTAAAGCGGTTTTGTCGGATGCTTGCAACATCGGTTATGCCGACGGGGGAGACGTCACGAATGGTGAAAGAACCCTTTCCCCGCAACACTTTCCCTGGCGGTCATCCTTGCGTATGCGAGGATCCAGGCAACATGAATTCCGCTTTTTAGGGACGTTGACATATCGCGAAAATAAGGACTCTTTGTCCTGGATGCCCGATCAGGTCGGGCATGACAGCTGGGACGATACCACACCTAGTGACATCCCGTCCCCGTCCGTGTCCTCCCGCCGTCCTCTTTTGTCCGAAACAGGTCGTTCTATGATAGAGATGTTGGGGGTCTTGGCCATTATCGGCGTGTTAAGTATTGCTGC
>CALXVS010000015.1 GCA_944392145.1 uncultured Alphaproteobacteria bacterium
GACAGAGGGGGGCACCACCATTCGTGACAAGTTGTCCCGGACGCTGACACACCCCCGATGGTCATCCTTGCGTATGCTTTGGATCCAGGAACACTAATACCGCTTTTATTACCCTTGACGCCCCGCTAAAATAAGGAATCATTGCCCTGGACCCTCGGGTCAAGCCCAAGGGTGACATCGTGGGGGCACCACCATTCGTGACAAGTTGTCCCGGACGCTGACACACCCCCGATGGTCATCCTTGCGTATGCGAGGATCCAGGAACACTGATACCGCTTTTTGGGGACATTGACGCCCCGCAAAAATAAGGACTTTATTACCCTGGATACCCGCATGCGCGGGTATGACGAGAGAGGGGAAAGGATACCCGCATGCGCGGGCATGACATGAGGGGGGCAAGGAAGTATACCCATCTTTTTTAATTTGTCAATTATTTTTATTATTTATGATTTTGCCACCGGCGTAATGACCGATACATCATGTCTTTATCCGACGCATGGGCCAATTTTCTGTCAATAAAGGCATTAAAATCGCGCCGTAGGGCAACTTTGGGAAAATCCGGAATTTCAATCGCGGCCGTTTCCCCGATTTTTAAGCGCCGCAACACCGGATCAAAACATTTTTTATTGATGAATTTATGCAACGATTTTTCAATCAAACATAAATTGGAGACATGATTCGTCCCACCGCATGAAATGGGCAAAATGTGATGAATATCAAACCCATGCGGAATTTTACCGCGCCGGGCTCGCTCTAAATTGATAATATCGGCATATTTATCCAAAAACCCTTTGCGATACAGGAATTTAACAAATTTATGATTCAAATCGCGCCGGTCAAAATCCTTGCGCAGTGCTTTGGTGACCTCGGGCGGCTGAACGGTTACGTTTAATGTCATGTTACCCCGCTTTCAATGCCCGAATACCGGCATCCTTTTGAAACAGATACAACAAATTTTTTAAAGCCTGCCCCCGGTCAGAGGCAAGTTCGGGATCCTGTGAGCAAATCAAACCGGCATCTTTGGCCGCCGTCAACAATAAATCTCGGTCTTTTTCCAAATCGGCCATTTGAAAAACCGGCAGACCGCTTTGGCGCGCGCCCAACACGTCCCCCGATCCGCGCAGTTTTAAATCTTCTTCGGCAATTAAAAAACCGTCTGCCGTTTCCCGCATAATTTCTAACCGCCGCCGCGCCGTTTGGGACAACCGCGCCCCGTGTAACAACAAACAAACCGCTTTTTCATGACCGCGCCCGATGCGCCCGCGCAACTGATGCAATCCGGATAATCCGAATCGTTCGGCGTGTTCAATCACCATAATATCGGCTGTTTTAACATCAACACCGACTTCAATAACGGTGGTTGCCACCAATATATCCGTTTCACCGGCGGCAAACCGAGCCATAACGGCATCTTTTTCGGGTCCTTTCATTTGCCCGTGCACCAATGCGACCCGATCCCCGAATACTTTTTGCAGCGATGCAAACCGCTTTTCGGCCGCCATTAAATCCGATTTTTCGGATTCTTCCACCAACGGGCAAATCCAATAAACCTGACGCCGCCGATTTTGGCTCGCAATCAATTGTTTTAATTTACTGATCAGTTCGGGTATCCGCGTGCAGGGCATCACACGGGTTTCAACCGCCTGACGCCCGGCCGGTTTTTCATCCAACACCGATAAGTCCATATCCCCGTAAGCCGTCAGCGCCAGTGTGCGCGGAATCGGCGTAGCCGTCATGGATAACACATGCGCTCCCGCCTGTTTCATGGATAAGGACAGCCGTTGATTAACACCGAATTTATGCTGTTCATCAATCACGGCCAACGCCAAGTTTTTAAAATCAACATCATCGGTAATCAACGCATGCGTTCCGATTAAAATATCCGTTTCACCGGTGGCAAGTGCTTTTAAAATACGCGCTCTGCGCTCCCCTTTATCCCGACCGGTCAGCAAGGCAATTTTAACATTTAATCCTTTAGCATACCGCAGACAGGTTTCAAAATGCTGCCTGGCCAAAATGTCTGTCGGAGCCATAAAGGCGCCTTGATATCCGGCCTCAACAACAGCCAAAAGTGCCGTTAAAGCAACCAATGTTTTGCCGCTGCCGACGTCGCCTTGAAGCAGACGGCTCATGCGTTGACCGCTGTTTAAATCCGCCCGTATTTCCGCGATGACCCGTTTTTGCGCCTTCGTTAAAGAAAACGGCAGACTTTTTTCCAAAGCCGTCGTCAACTGCTCCGTCGGGTGCACCGTGATACCGCCCGATTGCCGCCGATGCCCGCGCATCAGGCGTAAAGCCAACTGATTTGCCAATAATTCATCATAGGCCAACCGCCGCCGGTGCCGTTCAAATTCAGCCGCGTCCGCTGTTGAACACGGATGATGCAGTTTTTCAAGGCTTTCTTTAAACCCTGCAAATCCTTTTGCCTTTAAAAAAGCCGTATCCTGCCATTCCGGCAACTCGGGCAGTCGCTTTAATGCCTCAAGCGTCATTTTCCGCACCGTTTTCAAACTGACCCCGGCCGTTAAAGGATAAAGCGGTTCAAACACCGGCACAAATTCAATTCCCGACACACAATAATCGGGATGCAATACCCGAATAATTCCACCCGAAAGTTCCAACCGACCGGACAACACAATATCCGTCCCGGGGCGAAACCGCTGTTGCAAATACGCTTTATGATAATGAAAAAAAACAACCTCAACCGGTGTATCATCAAATATCCCCGTCACTTTAAACGGTTGCCGCCGTGTTTGTGGTGCAGCCAATGATACAACCCGCATTAAAAAAGTGCCATAAGCCCCATGCACAACATCCGCCCCCGATGTTAAAACAGGCCGATGCCGTATATCAACCGGCAAATGAAACAATGCCCGCACCAATAAATCGCCACCGACCAATGCAGCCAATCGCTTTGAAAGGTGTTCCCCGATTCCGTCAACACACGCAAGCGAACAAAACAGCGGATTTAAAACACCCGGCCGCATCAAAACCCCTAACGTGTTCCCGGAACGATTTTTTTACTACCGTTCACCGTGATTTGGGAAACAGCGGCTTTTTTCTTTTTATTTTTGACAGAGGGTGCCCCGGCTTTGGTAACGGGACGTTTCGGGCGCAACATTTTGCCATCGGGCATTTTAACACTGCCGTCGGCATAAACAATCGCATTAAAAATAGGCAAGGCATTAAAATCATCCAACACTTGACCACAGGTCAGTTGGGGGGCTTCTTTTTGCTCTTTAAACGCCCGTAACTTCCATTCGGCAAAACTGCGGTATCCATCCTGCTCGGTGGCCGCGGTCGGTGCCTGATTGGCAATGATACGACTGGCAATTAATTCAAAATCATCCAATTTGCCGCCCGCATTACACGCTAATGCCAATCCCGCGGTAATGCCTAACTGTTGCGCTTCGGTCAACCCGCGCGCGGTTCGGGCGGCCTGCTGTGCCGAAAGGGGGACGGAAAATAAACATGCCGCGACCAGAACAAACAAGCTCTTTTTTTGCATTGATTTTCTCCTTATATCGTATATGATAGGTGTGTTATACCGTTTTTTTAAACCAAATTCAAGGAGAATTTTATGCTGTCGGGTCCTTCCTTTATTCCCTCTCACCCCACATCTGCCGTTATTTTATGTCACGGATACGGGGCAAACGGTGCCGATTTAATTGAATTGGCCCCCTTTTTCAAAAACACCTTGCCCCAAACGGCCTTTTTTTGTCCCAACGCACCAACGCCCCTTGATTTCGGCGGATATGAATGGTTTTCACTGAACGACTTTGATCCGCGGCAAACGGTGACGCTGTCTTATTTAAACACCCTGGCAAACCGCGCGTTACCCGCCGCAAAACAGGTGCAGGCGTTGTTTCATCATGTGCAAGAAACGTTAAATCTGTCCCCCGACAAAATGGCTTTAGGCGGCTTTTCCCAAGGCGGCTTGGTTGCCCAAATGGCTGCCTTGACCGATAAGGTTGCCTGCGCGGGGGTTTTGGCATTTTCATCGGTTCCGCTTGTTTTTCAAACAGCTCTGCCTTTAACGGCAGTTACGCAACATTTGCCAATTCTTTTAACCCACGGGGGACGGGATGATGTCATTAACCCTAAAGCACAATATCTATCAAAAGAACAACTGGAATCTGCGGGACAAAGGCCGACGTTGGCCACATCCCCCTTATTGGGGCACGGCATTGATGACATATGCCTGAACGCGACCCGCGATTTTTTAAAACACCTCTTTTAAAGGGGGGGGAGAGTAAGACCCGCTCTTTACAGTGTCAGCCCCTTAACGGCATCACTCCCCGCCCCTTTGGGTGTGAACCTCTGCCCCCTTCATGGTGTCAGTCCCTGCTTTAAAAATTTGTCAATTTTTCTTGACGCCTTCCTTTAAAAGATGTATACTTCATGAAAAATAAAAAGGGAATACCATGCACCATCATTTTATTCAAGCCGTTCAATCCGGTGATGTTTCTGTCATCCGCACCTTATGCGAACAACATCCGTCCCTTTTAAACAAAACGGACGGGGCGGGAAAAACGTGTCTTTTTTACGCGCCCGACCTGGAAACCGCGCAAACCTTAATTTTGGCGGGTTTGGATATTAATGATGATGCGACATTTAAAGGGCGGTTGTTTGAAAATCCGGACATTTTGTCACCTAAAAATATTTTATCCTTCGGAAAAAACGGCGGTGCCGATCCGACGGTTTTGGGATACTTGATGATGCATTGCTGTCAAAACGATCATCGCGCGTCAAAGCAAACGGAAGCGTTTATCAAGGCTGGCACTGACCTGAACACTGCAACGCGTAAGGTCGGCCGCACACCCTTAATGTGTGCATATAATTATTTTCAATTTCGCTTACTGCTTGACGCAGGGGCAGACATCCGTAAAACCGACCGTATGGGACGATGCGTTGCCGATTATCACACGCATTTTGACATTATCCGCAAAATTAAAAATGCCGGCGGACAATTGCCCCCTGAACGTGCCGCGTTTTTAATGATTCATAATCACGAGGAAAATCAAATTGACCGTATCAAGCAAGCCATTTGGTATATGAACAACGGTGCTGATCGCGATTTTGGCCTGACAAACGAATGGGGGCGTGTCTTGTTTTCCTATTTGGACTCCCCTGTTATTTTCAATGAAATGCTGCGTCGCGGATTTGATCCTAATGTTCGTGATTTTGATGCCCGAACACCGATTATGCTTGTCAGTTCTCCCATCAGTATTCGCATGGCCCTCAAATACGGGGCCGATATTCAGGCTCGGGATAAAGACGATTTAACGGCCTTACATCATGCCATTCGTTTCGGGCGAACGGATTTGGCCAACACACTGATCTTAAGCGGCGCCAATGTGAATGCACGCGATAATCAGGGGCGAACCCCGTTGATGCTGTGTCAAAACACCGAAAGTGCCCGTTTACTTGTAACACACGGGGCTGACATCAACGCCCGTGATGCCGTCACCGGACGAACCCCCGTTCAACACGCCGCCCGGGCATTTATCGGATTACGGCAAAAATACGATTTGGTTCAATACCTGTTAACTGCGGGAGCCGACCGTCAGTGTCGCGATCAAGCGGGATTAACGTTGAAAGAGTATCAAAACGATCGTTCCCTGGCCTCTGATACACGGGCGGTGTTACGCATGGCCTTACGTCAAACACCCCTTTCCGCCACCTTAGAAAACAATATTTTAACCCAATTATTGGCCCGGCGAGAAGCTTTAGATCGTTTTTTTTAAATAATTTTAAGTAAAATCAAACAGCACCCTCTTGATTTTCAAAGGGGGTTTTGATATGATGCAATCAGATTTTATTAAAAAAAAAGGATACCCGATGACAAAATATAAAGAAACACGTAAACTGGACGATCGTTTTGCCCCGGCGGATATTGAACGCCGCGCCCTTGATTTTTGGGAGGCAGATGCAACCTATCGTTTTGATAAAGAAGCCGAACGGGCCAACACCTTTGTTGTGGACACCCCGCCCCCGACGGTATCCGGCTCCTTGCACATCGGGCATATTTTTTCCTATACCCAAACCGACGTTATGGTGCGTTACAACCGCATGCGCGGCAAATCTGTTTTTTATCCGATCGGATGGGATGACAACGGCCTGCCAACCGAACGCCGCGTGCAAAATTATTATCATATTGCCTGCAACCCGACAGTGCCATATGACCCCGATTTTAAACCCGTTCATGACCCCAAAGCCGACAAGCGGACCGAAGTCTCACGGCGTAATTTTATTGAGGCGTGCGAAGAACTGACCGCCGTGGATGAAAAAGCGTTTGAAGATATTTTCCGCCAAATCGGCCATTCGTATGATTGGTCTTTAAAATACACGACGATCGGCAAAAAAGCCATTCGGGAATCGCAAAAATCGTTCTTGGACTTGGTGGAAAAAGGGTTGGCCAAATCGGTTGAAGCTCCCACCATGTGGGATGTGACATTCCAATCCGCCATTGCCCAAGCGGAAATTGAAGACCGCGACACCCCCGGTTTTTTCCACGACATTCGGTTTCGGGTTGACGGCAGCGACACGACCTTTACCATTGCCACAACGCGACCCGAATTTTTGCCGGCCTGTATCGCCGTGGTGGCGCATCCTGATGATGAACGCTATAAACCCTTTTTCGGGAAAAAAGCAATTGTGCCGTTGTTTGATATCCCCGTGCCGATTGTGCCCTCCGAACATGCCGAACCGGATAAAGGAACCGGTATTATGATGGTGTGCACGTTCGGTGACACGGCCGACGTGGCTTGGTGGAAACAATCCGGTCTGCCGATTAAACAAATTGTCGGGTTGGACGGCCGATTGATGCCGATTGAATACGGAACCGGTGCATTCGTTACATTATCTCCCGAAACGGCAAAAGCCCGCTACAACAAGTTGGCCGGTTTGAAAGTGAAAGAGGCCCGCACAGCCGTAGTTGACATGCTGCGCGAAACAGGGGACTTGCTGGCCGAACCGAAACCATTGACCCACCCGGTCAAGTTTTATGAAAAAGGTTCTGTCCCGCTTGAATTTGTCTCCTCACGGCAATGGTTTATTTCCATTTTGCCGTATAAAAAAGAATTGATTGAGATGGGGCGCAAAATCAAATGGACACCGGCACACATGCAATCACGCTATGAAGCGTGGGTGGACGGGTTGAATCAAGATTGGTGCATTTCCCGTCAACGCTTTTTCGGTGTGCCGTTCCCCGTGTGGTATGCCATAGACGAAAAAGGCCTTGTCAACTATGACAAACCGATTTATGCCCGGGAAGATCAACTGCCCGTTGACCCGATGGTTGACACACCGCGCGGTTTTGATGAAGCCATGCGCGGCCAACCCGGCGGTTTTGTTGGTGATAAAGACGTTATGGATACATGGGCGACAAGTTCATTAACACCGCAAATTGCTTTGGCTCATGCCCCGCTGGGGCACAAGCTTTCCCTGCCCTTTGATGTGCGGCCGCAGGCACACGATATTATTCGTACCTGGGCCTTTTATACGATTATGAAAGCCTTTGCGCATGAACATCAAGAACCTTGGCACGAAGCGTTGATTAGCGGCTTTATTTTAGATCCTGACCGTAAAAAAATGAGTAAATCTAAAGGCAACGTCGTTACACCCATTGATTTGTTGGTTAAACATTCCTCGGATGCCGTTCGGTATTGGGCCGCGCGTGCCAAATTGGGGATTGATACGGCGTTTGAAGAACAAATCATGGAACAAGGGCGCAAGCTAACAAACAAAATCTTTAATGCCGCCAAGTTCGTATTCATGATTGTTGAAAAATCGGGGGTTGACGTTTCAAAACCGTATATCAATCGCATTACGGACCCTGTTGATCGTTCTTTTGTAGCACGCCTGAAAGAAACGGTTGATGATGCGAACAAAGCCTTTGCCGCCAACGATTATGCCTTTGCCCTGGAAACAACGGAAAAATGTTTTTGGGATTTTTGCGATAATTATTTGGAACTTGTGAAAGGACGCGCTTACAGTGACACGCCCGATTCGGCCGTGGCAACCTTGATGTTGGTTTTGGATACCCTGATTCGGCTGTTTGCCCCGTTCATGGTCTTTACGACCGAAGAAATCTGGCAATGCCGCCCGTGGGCAGGGAATAATGAATTATCCGTTCATCGGGCTGCCTATCCGCAAAGCGATGATTTTGACGCCGTGGCAGGTGATGAAGCGGTTTATGAAACGGCCGTTACGGTGTTGAACTTAATCCGTAAGCAAAAAGCGGAAAACAAACGTTCCTTAAAAACGCCGATTATCGCTTTGGAAATAGCGGCACCCGAAAAAACAATCACATGGGCCGAATTGGTGCGCACCGATTTATTAAATGCCGGCAACGTGCGCCCCGATGCGTTGTTCTTTTCACCGCAAGCAGGTGACATAACACTTGTGTCATGCGTGTTGGGCGAGGATGAAAAAAAACCGGCCTGATTCAGGCCCCAAAACAAAAAAGCGATTGGCTAACAAGCTAATCGCTTCTTTTTAAGATAATCACTTATCCCGACTTACAACATCCATAAATCTGTCATCCCCCGTAAAACGATCACAATCAACGTCTGTTGCAAAATCCCCCCCGCACCCGAAAGTGATTTGATATTGTGTATTCACAGCTGCTAAACTTTTCATTGGACCGCATAACTCTTGCGGGATATCCCGAATTGTTAAATAATATATCTCTTCCCCATATGATGTTATTCTGAATGAAAACTCATATTCTAATCCCTCAATTAAATCAGGAAACTCTGATAAATTTACATAATCTTGGCCTGCACCGATTTGTGTTTTGGCAACAATCATACGTTTGTTGATTCCATCAAAAATTTCATTGGCCCGATACCGGTTTAAGGCCGCACGATACCCCGCAATGCCGCCAATACTCAACACCCCCATAATCGCCAAGACCCCCAGCATTTCCACCATGCTCCGCCCCGATTCGGACGATAAATTTGTTTGTGCCATTAAACGTTGTTTCATGTGTTTTCTCCCTTTATCTTTTATTCTTTTGTCTTAAAAAAAGGATCGTTTTTTTTAGGCATGTTTTAAAAGGAAAAATAATCTATCCCAAAATACATGTTTTTTATTGAATTACAATAACTTATTTTTTTATTGACACACTTCTTAAAATAGGCTAATTTAATTCAAACGGGCGTTACATTCTAACGATCCTTTTTTTTAGACACATTATTTTTAGATTTATCTTATTGTTTTATAAGGGGAAAGCGGTATTCATGTTGCCTGGATCCAAAGCATACGCAAGGATGACCGCCGGGGGTGCGTTGCCGGCTGGGACTCCTCTCTACCGTCACCCTCTAAGCTTGGCCCGAGGGTCCAGGGCAAAGAGTCCTTATTTTAGCGGGGGTCAAGGGAGGAAAAGCGGTATTCATTTCCCTGGGTCCAAAGCGTTCGCAAGGATGACCGCCGGAGAGGTATTGCCGGCGGTGGATTTTTTCACCGGTGGGGACGTCTCTTATCCCTTAAAAGCGGTATTGTTTTTCCTGGATTCCCGCTTTCGCAAGCATGATGGGGCGGGGGAGGCAAGGAGGACAGACGAGGGTGTGTTACAGGCAACACGGGGAAGGTAAAAAAAGCTTGCTTTTAATGTGAAAAAAGCTTAAATTAAGCAAAAATAAAACGAAATAAACAAGGAAACATATGACGAAAGAATTACCATTGATTTTGGCGATTGATACCACGGGCGCATTTGTATCGGTGGCATTGATGACACCCGATGAGGTGATTGGCGTGCTGCACGAAGACATGGAACGTGGGCAAGGGGAACGTTTGATTCCTGCGGTGGATGAATTGATGCGTGCCAGTGGCCGTTCTATGCAAGAGTTGACGGGTGTGGCCGTGGCCGTGGGGCCGGGGTCGTTTACGGGGGTTCGCATCGCATTGGCGGCGGCACGCGGATTCGGGCTTGCTTTAAATATTCCCGTTGGAGGTGTTACGTCGTTTGAAGCGGCCGCATGGGGTATCGGGCAACCCGTGCAGGTGATTTTGGATACCAAGCGTGGAGATTTTTATGTTCAGGGGTTTGATGCGACAGGTATGCCAACATCAGCGCCCCAAATCAGAACGCCCGAATCGCTTCAATCCCTGAAAGACTGTCGTGCGGCAGTGGGAGATGGGGCTGTCGCGGCAGCCAAAGTTGCTTGTTTTGAAGTCATTATTCCGTCAGAGCCGGCGGCAGTGCGTGTGGGGCGGGTAGCACTGAGTCGTCTGCCCCATCCGTTACCCCCCGAACCGCTTTATTTGCGTGAGGCCGATGTTACATTGCCCCGCCGATAAATCATGTGATATGATGGCGGCAGCATTGGCACACATACATGCGTGCTGCTTTGATAAGCCATGGTCGGCGGTGGAATTTCAAACACTGTTGAAATTACCGACATCTGTAGTGGTGGCGGAAACAAAGGGTTTTTTGCTGGCATCCCATGTATTAGATGAACTTGAAATTTTGACATTTTGTGTATTGCCCGAAGCGCGCCGTCAGGGGATTGGTCGGCGCTTGTTGGATAATATGTTGCATGAGGCCGCCGGGCAAGATGTGAAGACCGTATTTTTGGAGGTGCGTGCCGATAACATCCCCGCGATTACCCTGTATCGGGGGATGGGATTTTACGACAATGGGCGGCGCCCGGGGTATTATACCACACCACAGGGACGGGTGGATGCGGTGTGTTTAAGATACGATTTTTAAGAAAGCGGCATCAGTGCCGCTGGATCCTCGCCTGCGCAAGGATGACCTCTCCCCCTCTCGTCATGCCCGACCCCGATCGGGCATCCAGGGCAATAATTCCTTATTTTGGTGGGGCGTCAAGGGCAGGAAAAGCGGAATTAGTTTTCCTGGATGCTCGCATTCGCAAGCATGACGGGGGGGGGAAGCAAGAATGACGGCCGGGGCGGCATTGCCGGTGGTGTTTTTTTCACGGGCGGTGACTCCCGCCCGATATCATGCCCGACCCCGAGGGCATTCGGGGCAAAGAATATATTAATTTTTCTGTTGTGCTAATTCCGTTAAGGCGTCGTTTAGAACAGCTTCTCCTTCCGCCGTATCAGCTTCAAGGGCGGCAACAGCCTCTTTTTTTTCGGCGACGACAGCTGTTAAAAATGACTTTAAGATATCATACCATACCGGTTGATCTTTAAATTTTTCGGCATGCATAATCGCGTAATCAAGTGGTAGTTCGTCGGGATCCAATCCACCATATAAATAAGATACCAAATTGGCCATTTCCCGCCGTGCGGTTTCGGCATCAAACGAATCAAGTGAATCGGGTGTAACCGTCAAGGTAACATGACCGACCAAGGCCAATGCCTGACGTTGAGCATAAGCTTTTTTATAAGCATTGAACAAAAGTTCTTGAGCAGTTGGCATAATGTATCTCCTTATTTTAATTAAACTGTGATTTAATATCTATTTTAAGATGCGCCAGGTATTTTCCCAAGCGTTTATTTTCATCGGCGGCAGCTTTGGGGGACAGAATGGTTTTGCCATTATCGTCTGTTACCTGAATCGGTGAAAAAAAGGCCGGATTTGTTTCAAGGGTTTTGACGGCAGTTTCCTCATCTGTTAAAAACATTTTAAAATAATTACGGGCCAATTTTTCACCGTCCACATGAAATCCACCCGCCCGAATGGCACTGGCCATTGCACGGATATAGGCTTTTTTAAGTTCATCGCGGGCATCCAAGAAATCAATCCAATCGCCCATTTCTTCTTTTAAATGTTCTTTTTCAACCTCAATCCCCTCGCTCTCCTCGGTTACAATCAGGTCAAACCACGCCACCACCAATTCGCGCCAAAACGGTTGATCTTGATACGTGTCAACCAATTGAATTCCTTCATCAAATGAATACGCCTCAATATCCGGCACACCTAATAAATAACTGATAACTTGTTTTGTTTCACCCCGGGCTTTCGCATAATCAAGTGCATCGGCCGAAACGGGTTGAACGGTCATGGCCGGAGCATCGGGTAAAATGGATCGTTGTTCGTATAACCGGTGATAAAGGTCAAATAAAATCTCCCGCGAAGTTTTCATTTTTGGTCTCCTTATTTAAAAAAATGAAACATAAACGCAGTATAGCCGAAAAATATGATTGATGCAAAAAAAATATTTCATTATTTAAAAAAATCTGCTATACTTATTAAAGTATCACAGCGGGGATGCCCGCAAAATTTCTTTTTTTGTCACTCGTTTTTAAAAGGCAGGGGACGTTAAGGGCTATGCGGATAAAAACAATTTTGATGTTGATTACGCTTTGTTGCTTGACGGTATCTCCCGCTTTGGCGGGTGATGATGCCCCATCATTTGTAGATACATTAAAGGAATTTGCCGGTACGGGATTGGGTGCTTTCGGGTGCTTTTTTTGCCCGATTTACAGTGTGATATTTGACGCCTTAAACAATTTGGCCACAAATATTGCCCAGGGAACAGCCGATTTATTTTTGATGATTGCCGGTATCGGGTTATTGTTTTTAATCGCATGGAAAGTCGGTCGTCTTGTAACACAATTACAGGAAGTTGACATCATGCAATTTTTAGAGGATTTATTTAAACCCTTAGGTCGGGCAATCATCGCGGTCTGTTTATTGATGTTTCCGATTTCTATTTTTTATTATTTGGTATCACCAATGGTACAGCTGTCTTTAACCGCGGCAAATGTTATTTATACCGAGGCAGGGGCCAAGGAAATGACAATTGTCAAATTGGCTCGTGAAGCAGAGGGAATCAATTTAACGGTTAATTGCACGTCGCCTCAGAAATTGAACGCGCAAAATGAAGGAAAACGGGAAATGGCGTTCAGTCCCGGTGTCAAAGAAAGTTTAATTTGCAACCTGCAACAAGTCAGTGCGTCACTTGTTGTCCCTATGGTGTTGGGATCTATTTTATTTATTGCTTCTTGGTTTACGGGCATATTCGGCGTTATTCCTAATTTTGTGGTCATGGGAATAGCCAGTATATTGATTTTCTTTTATTTTTTCATGTTAGTATCTTATTCTACCAAATTATTGGATGCCCTGATGCGGTTGGCGTTTGTGGCGGCATTGATGCCAATATGGATTGTGTTGTGGATTTTTCCCGGAACGGCGCAATACACTAAAAAGGCATGGGATCAGTTATTAACCGCCTGTTTTATGTTTTTGGCATTAAATGTGATGTTGGCTTTTATTTTATTAATGCTTGATTCGGTCCAATTCCCCGATCGGTTTATTGATTATTTGGTTCAAGGAAAAGTTATGAAGGCCATCGTTGAATTGACGGTATCGGCGTTTGTGGCCTGTTTGCTGCCCTTGATTTGTATGCCGTTGCTGGGGGCGGCTGAACAGTTGGCCGGTTCCATTACGGGGGCTCAATCCCTTGGGTTGAATGAGGCGGCCGATAAAGTAGCGGATCCAGTGGTACAAAAGGCTGTTGGGGGTGTTACAGTGGCGGCGGGTGCGGACGCCGGTGCGGCAAAAGCGGTTAAGGCGGGTATGGCTAATCGTAAAGCCGGTGGCACATTCCGTGCCGGATTTGGAGCCTCAGTTCGGGAATCTATGACAAAATCCAAATTGGCTGCTTGGACAGGAGATACTTTGGAGGAAAGAGAACGCAGCAGAAAAAAAGAAAGACAGAAGAAAACAACATCAACTGCAGGCGGGGGTGCTCCGACACCATCAATGAGCGGAGAGTCCAAAGGAGACGTATCATGATAAGTAAAATACGGTTTCCGAAAGGGATATATAAAACAATATTGTTATCCGTGGTCGTTTTTATTATCGTTTTATCGGCAGGACCGGCGGCTGCGGCAGAAAACTTGTTTTTGACTCTTTTACAGTTATTTGCCAAGGGAGCCTCTGTGGTTGCTTCGGATGCAACAAGTAATGCCGGTTCGGCCATTGGTGAGGGAGCGTGTTGGTTCTGTCCCGTTTTTTCGTTGATTTTTGATGTGGCAAATACACTTGCCACATCGGTGGCGCAAAAGCTTTCCGGCCTGTTTTTGGTTTTATTGGGGTTGGGGGCATTATTCTTTTTGCTGTTCCGTACCGGTAAAATGCTTGTATCGTTGCAGGAAGTGGATCTGATGCAGTTTTTGTCCGATATTTTTAAATATTTGGGGCGGGTGATGGTGGCATCGGTTTTGCTGTCATTTTCATTGGGGATTTTTTATTATTTGATTTCACCGGTGGTGCAAGCGACTTTGACCGTTGGTAACATTATTTATACGACCGGCGGTGCCGCTGAAATGAAAGTTGTAAAAATGGTACGGGATGCATCGGAGGGATCGTTTGATTTAACCGTTAAGTGTTCTGATGCCGCGGCATTGGCCGACCAAAATGCGGGTAAGACCGAAAAAGCCTTTTCACCGGGGGTAAAAGAAGCGTTGATGTGCAATCTGAAGCAGGTGGCAGCCTCGCTTGTTTCCGGTATGACATCGGGGATGTTTACGTTTTTTTATGGTTTGACGGCAGGGCCATTAGAATTACCCAATTCATTGGTGATGTTACAAGGGATTATTTTATTTTTTATTTTTCTTTTTATTTTTATATCCTATCCGTTAAAGTTATTAGATGCAATGTTTCAGTTAGCCTTTGTGACGGCATTAACGCCGTTATGGGTTGTCTTGTGGGCCTTTCCGGCGACGGTTGGTTACACAAAAAAAGCATGGGAAATGTTTTTCGGTGCCATTATGACATTTTTTATGATCAATGTTATTGGCACGTTGGTGTTAAACGTATTGGATACATATGCTTTTCCCGATACGATGTGGGATGCTTTGTTTTCCGCGAATGCCGAAAAAGTTTTAGAGCAATTTTCTTTAGGCGGATTGGAATTTTTATCTTTAATTGCCATGAGTGCTATTTGCCTGAAAATGCTGGGAACCGGTAAAAATTTGGCTCAGGCTTTCGGCGGTCTTGTTCTTGATTTAGGGATCAACGAGGCGGCTGGCAAAGCCACAAAAAAGGCAATGGGATCAACTATTAACGCTGGTAAAACCCTTGGCCGAGCGGGGTTGGCCATTGCGGGGCAAGCCTCAAAATGGGGAGAAGCGGTCGGGCAAAAGGTCGCGCAAAAAGCTGACTTTGATAAACGCGTTGACACGGCGGCTGCCGAAACGGCTGCTACAGGAGCTGATATTGATGCAAAACAAAAGGCCGGTGCCTATAAAACAGACAGTGACTATAAAGAACAACGCACGCGTCGTAACAATCAAACGTTGGATGATATGCTTGTCGGATTGAACGCAATGGATCAACGGGCAGCTTTGAATGCCTTGAATGACAAAATTACAGCAGGCGCACGCGATAAAGGGATGGATGCAAATGCCCAAAATATGCAGGCCCGCATTGCCGAACGTATGGCCAAATTGGATAGCGGAGAGGATGCTTTACATAACCGTGAGGCTGCCAATATGCGGCGTCGTGCCATTTTGGATAAGGTTAAAGCCGGTGCAAGTGGAAAAGAGGCGGTTAAGGACACTCCGTGTATAGAACCGCAAAAACATACCTTTAAAGGGGATATTATTGCCCGCACCAATGAAACAGTTACTACTAACTTTATCAATCAAGATGGGTTAGAACAAACTAACACCTATGACGATAAAGGTAAATTAAAAGAATCGCAGGTAATAACCGATCGTTATTTGAATGGTCAGGCCAAAACCGTTGCTATTTTTGACGCAGACGGAAAGCGTGTCGGTACACGGACGTTGGAAGGATATCATCCCGAACGTTGGAAACAACAAAATGCCGATGGAACGCAAACCACCCAAACCGTTGAAAAAAATAAAGACGGCAGTGTGGAAACCATTCGTGATACAGTTTTATTGGATGCAGCCGGCAATGTTGCTGAAAAAATGACGTATGAACGGGAAAAATTGTCCATGGTTAAGGGAGATGATGGGCAAGAAATGATGAAACGTGAAACATGGACAACCGATCGGCAAACCGGGGAACAGCATAAGCGCACCGAAACGGGCATAGATGACGGAAATGGCGGATTACGTGTATTGCATCAACAAGATGAATCGTATGTTATTTCGCAAGAGAAACAAGAAAAGAGTTCGGACCTTAAAACCGTAACAAGTGTTGATTATGCATATGACGAGGCAGGGAATTTGGTTTCTCGCCGTATGACGGATGCTGCCGGAAATAAAACACTGCGCCTTTATAACAGACCGGATCCGTCGGGGGGTAACCGAGCCTTTTCTTATTCAGAATATGATATTAAACGCGGTAAAACCATTTTGAAAGAACAACATTATTTTAAGCGGGAGGAACGCCAATGGCTGTAATACGGAAACAAAAACGGCGGTTCCTTTTTAAATGCTTGGCTTTATTAATGGCCTTGATGTTAAGTGCATGCACTTCTACCGATATGGTTGAGGTGATTAAAGAATACGCCCATGGTGTCGGTCAGGGAGAAGACCAATTCACAGGGTGTTGGTTTTGTCCGGCATTTGGTGTTGCCTTTGATACAATTAACCGGTTAGCGACCAATGTGGTAACAAAGTTAGGGGGATTGTTCTTAACCTTTTTGGGGTTGGGAATGTTG
This sequence comes from uncultured Alphaproteobacteria bacterium, assembly GCA_944392145.1. GTDB lineage: Bacteria > Pseudomonadota > Alphaproteobacteria > CAAHEQ01 > UBA3637 > CALXVS01. Next base: position 16,560 of record CALXVS010000015.1, read on the forward strand.
TTCTTTTTGGTATTTAAAATTGCACGATCCCTGATAAAACTGCAAGAAGTCAATTTGATGCAGTTTTTGGAAGAATTGTTTCGTCCGTTGGGGCGTATGATGATAGCGGCGGTGTTGCTGACTGTGCCGCTTGGTATTTTTTATTATTTAATTTCACCGATGACGCAGCTTGGGTTCACGTTGGCAGATCAAATTTATGCCGAAGCGGGTGTCGGTGAAATGAGCATTGTTCGTGTTGCCCGAGACAAAGCCAACACAAATTTAACCGTTCAATGTGAAGCCAAGACAAAATCAACCGAAACATTTGAATGGAATAAAGCCTTTGACCCCATGGTGCGCCAATCTCTTTTATGTAACTTACAGCAAGTCAGCAATTCACTTTTATTGGGGGTCGCAGCATCGGACTTAATGATTCGTGCGGGATTGCAAGCCAATTGTATTAAAATTCCGTTGATCATGGATGTTTGTTTCCCGTCCTTTTCAATGATTATAACGGGGGTTATTTTTTGTATTGCTTATTTAGGATTGTTGCTTTATTATCCGACAAAATTGTTGGATGCTTTGTGTCGATTGGCGTTTGTAAGTGCTTTGATGCCACTTTGGATTATCTTATGGGCTTTTCCGGCAACGGCCGGATATGCTAAAAAGGCATGGGATTTGTTTTTGGCTTTTATTTTGTATTTTATTGCCTTATCCATTGTTATGGCAATAATTTTATTGATTTTTGATAAAATATCGTTCCCTGATGAGTATTGGGAGCTGGGCTTTGCCGGTAAATGGGCCAAGGCAAATGAAACGTTGCCGAAAGGGTTTTTGATGCCTTTGATTGCTATTATCGTTTCAATTTTTTCGTTTGTTTTATTGGGGAAGGCACAGACACTTTCCAATACGTTTGTCGGGGCAACTGATTTGGGCGTGAATAATGCTGCAACTAAGTCCATGACACAAGCTGTCGCTACAGCGGGTATTGCTGCCAAAACATTGGGGCGCGCTGCTGACGGGGCTGTAATGGCAGGAACGAAAAACATGATTTCGCCAACCGCACAGCACTTAATTTCGGCGGGTAAAAAGGCCCGTGCGTTTGAACAGGGCAAGGAAAACGGCCTGCCCGCCGCGCCGCGTGGTCGGTTTGGCGGTTCGGCAGGGGCGACCGTGCCGCCACCTGCGCCTGCTGTTGCTCCTGCGGCGATGAATTCAGCGTCAAAAACGGATCCGACACATCCACCTGTTGTTCACGGAACGGTTTCACACGTAAATCAAGAGGGTGTGTCAGCGACATTTGTGAACTCCAAAGGGCAAACACAAACCAATGTGTTCGGTGAAAACGGGTTAAAAGAACAACAAGTTGTCACATCATCCTTTGCAAATGGTTCCCCGAAAACAGCAGAAATTCGCAGTGGTTCGGGCAAGTTGATCGGCACGCGGTTTTTTGATGAAAGGGCTCCCGGCAATTGGACCCAGCAAAATGCGGACGGTTCCACAACGACACATACGGTCACTAAAAATAAAGACGGCAGTGTTGAATCTATCACGGATACACGTGATAAAAACGGTAATGCGGGCACTTATGTTCGGCAAAAAAACACGACATTTAAGGATGAAAAAGGTCTTGACAAAACACGGCGTGAAACATGGACGACCGATCGGAAAACGGGGGCGCAGCAAAAACGCACCGAAATCGGTAAGACAGATCAAAAAGGCCGTTTCCGTGTTTTGGAACAAACGGATGAATCCTATCAAATCGCGCAAGGGAAACAGGAAAAAGAAACCGGTTTAAAGGTTAAAACGACATCGACATTTGCATATGATGAACAGGGAAATTTACAAGTCCGTCATACACGGGACGCTGATGACCGGTTGTTGAATACACGATATTATACCGATTCGGGGGTTAAGGCCGATGGATCTTATACATTCGGATATCGTGACTATACATATAAAGATAACAAACCCGTTGAAACGGGAAAAAGCGTGCTTTACCACGTGAACGGCAGGAGGTATTAGAATGTTAAACCCGATGTTTCGCCTGTTTCATGTAATATTGCCGCCGTTAAAGGGGGTAATGTGGATTGTGTTGATGTGTATTACCCTTTCCGGTTGTGGTGATCCGCCGTCACCGCAAGAGCAGTTGAAAAACGATGTAGCCAGTTGTTGGCCGTGCAGCTTGTATAAAACGGTGTTTGATGCCCTTGGCAAGACAATGATGAACGTTTATGAAACAACAACATATCTGGGATTGATTTTAATGGGAATCGGGTTGTTGTTTTATCTGGCCTTTGCATCGGGTAAGCTTGTGATGAGTTTAAAAGAACCCAATGTGAAAGAAGAAATCATCAAGATCATTCACGTGTTGTTTAAGGCTCTTTTGGTGGGAGCGGTTTTAAGTTTGCCGCAATATGTGCTTGAATTTTGCGATATGGTGCTGTCGCCTGTTATTTTATGGATGTTGGAATTATCGCGGCAGATTTTAGAGGTGAGTTCGTCTATCGGAGGATCAACGGCGTTGGTGGTCCCTGAATCCATACCATCGGCTAATGATAATTTGGATTTTGCCCTTTTTAACGGTCAGGTATCTTATCGTGTGCAAGATTTAATTTATCGTATTTATACGGCGTTAAAGGGCGGTATGGGATTGGGCTTGACCATTATGCAGGAATTGGAAATCAATACCTTTTTTATCGGGGTGTTTGTTATTTTTGCCTTTTTGGCATTGATTTTAATTTTTCCGTTTTCGTTTATTGATGCGTTTTTACGCATTGGTGTTGTGGTAATCATAGCACCGTTTTTGTTGGCATCGTGGGTGTTCCCCGCTACAAAAGATTGGATTAAAAAGGGATGGAACATTGTTTTTTCGGCCCTGTTTAATATTTTGTTCAGTTGTATTTTTGTCGGACTTTTAATCAGTTGTATCACGACTTATTCCAACCAATATATGCCGGGCTTTTTTAATGAAACAGCGCAAAAAAGCGATCCCGCGTTGGCGCAAAGTGCCGCTTCATTGGAGGCAGGCTTTTTTTCAATGATATTTGTATTGGTAGTGATGATGATGCTTGCCAAGCATATTCCGCAAGTTGCCCGCTTTTTCGGGGGGGATGGATCGGGAAATCCGCTTATCGGCTTTTTGGGGCAATTACGTCAGTTAGCCATCAATGTGGCTATGATTGCAGCCGGTGTGGCCTTAGTGGCGGTTACGGGGGGAGCCGGTGCCACTTTAGGGAAAAAGATGATGAAAAAAGGGGCTAAAGATTTAGCGGAACAAGCAGCTTCTGCCGTTGCTGGAGAAAAAGATAAAGAAAACGGCAAACGGGCGGGTATTCAAAATTCGGCTCTTGGTAAAGCTTTGACAGATACAGGGCAAGATGTCAGCGAAAAATCCGGTGATCAAGCAGGTAAAATGACCTATGGAAGCGAATAAAGGATTAAAGAGAATGGGGTATATACATGTGATCGGAAATATAAAGCGGATGTATGGGGCAGTTGTTGCTTTGATACTGATGGGGGGGGTGATGATAAATATCATGCCTGTTCCCGCACATGCGCAAAGTGCCTCGGCAACGATTGATGCCGCACAGGTTCAGGTGCAGGAATTAAAAGATAAGTTAGCCGACTATCGTTCTCAGGTATGTAATGCTTCCAAGGAAGAGGACAGCTATGACACCGAAGTGCTTCAAGTTGCCTATACGCTTTCCGATACGTATGAAAAAGCGGTTTCTGCCACAAGTGATAGTCCGTGGGCAACATTGGCAAATAATTCATTGGGAGAAGCGTATCAATGTGCGCAAAGCTATATTAATCATGTTGCGTCCGTCAAAAAACGCCAGGCCGGCCCCGGTAAATCGGTTGCCGAAAAAATTATTGCGGCCTCGGGAGATTGTTGGCCGTGCAATATTGCCTTTTTAATGATTGATTCCATTCAGGTCATGGCCTCGGCTATTTATGATTCGGTTGCGGGATTCGCCTTGGTTTTATTGGGCGTTATGCTGATGTTTTGGTTGGCGTTTCGGGTATTGCTTTTGATTGGAAAATTTGGTTATTCCAGTAATTCCGAATTTTTTACCGATTTGTTGTATCGCTTTATTGCCGTAACGATTGCCGCCGTTTTGTTATCCACACCGATTTTGGAATTTTATCGTATCGCGATATCGCCGTTGATTAGTATCACCGCATCATTAGCAGTAAAATTTACAGAATATTCTATGGCAGATGACAGTGGGCGCACCTTTGCAAGTCAGGTGATGGAAAAGTTAAAAGAACAAAAAGAGCGTGAAGGTTCCTGTGACACGAATTTATTGCAAAAAATGGCCGATAAGGCAACATTATCCGGTTATGATGAAAAAACAAAGCGTGATTGTTGTATTCTTTCTTTGAACGGGGAATGGATACCGACCCGAACGGTTCAATCATGTTCGCTGGGTTTATGTCAAAATGTTGTTTTGCCCGAAGAGTGCAAATTTAATCGCTTGGTACTTTCGGGAGCGGCCGCAACCAAAGAAGGGTTCACCTGTTCTTATTGTGCCGATGCAATGGATCCTGATGCGGTTTTACCGCACACATCGGCATTTACCCCTGTTTTAGATGATCAAACGATAAACGCGTTGTTGTGTTTAATTTGCACGTTATACAAGCAATTTGCCCCGTTGATTGAATCGGGCAGCGCAATCTTTCAATATGTGATTACAAATTGGGAAGGATTCTTTATTTTCCGGTTGCCGATGCCGTTTATGGGATTATTCTTGGGTCCTGCGTTGATGATTTTGTTCGGGATGCTGGCGTTTGTCATTGCATTTAGAGTGATTGACATCTTTTTGCGTCTTGGGTTTGTGATTATTTTAACACCGCTTTTAATAACGGCATGGGCATTCCCCATTTCACGCCAATATGCCAAAAAGGGGTGGGATTTTATTGTCGGCAATTTATTGGAATTCTTGGGAATTGCCGTTGCCGGTGCCTTGTTAATGAATCTGTGTTTGGTGCTATTACCCGATTCGGCGATGGAAAACCTGATTCCCGCTATGGCCGGCACGGATGTAGAGACGTTGTATGATGCCTTTACCGGTGATATTCCCGGTGGATCGCTGTATACAATTATGGTATTAGTTTGCGTCTTTTTCATCGGATTAAAATTGCTGGAAACGACTCAAAAATTGGTTGAAGCAATATCCGGTATTTCATTGGGTATTCCGCCGTTATCATCGGCAGCGGCTAAACAGATGTTGGATACGGCAGGAAAAAGTGCCAGCGTTGCCGGCAAACACACCGGTGCAACCGATGCGCTAAAGAATGTTGGTAAGGCTGCCCCTGAAGGGTCGGCTGCCGCATTAGGAGCCTTTATGGGAGGCGCTTCCATGAAACAGGCCTTTGGTGCCGGTCATGCAGTGGGTATGAGCCGATTAAACCAGGCTGAGAAAAGTTTGACAAATTCAACAATGGTTTCCCATGCAAAAGGGGCGGGGAAAGGAGTTACTAACATTGCTTCAAAGACCACATCAGCGGTTAAGCAGCTTTCAACCAAAGAGGGGTTAAAGGCCTTTGCCGATAACTTAAAGAATTTGCCCAAAGATTTGAAAGATGGTACAAAATTTGCGGTTAAGCATTATATTCGCGGGCGCAAGGCCGCCTTTGGACGTGCTTTGGAGAGTGTCGCCGGTGTGACGCGTGGGATGAACCAATCCCGAAAAGATATTCGCAAGCATTTAAACAATATCTCAAATTTGGTGAAAAATCCCCAAATTGCGGCACAGGTGGCCGGTAAATATGCCCTTGACAAAAAGGGAAATGCTTTAGATAAAGTGGCAGGAACATCGTCAACATCACCGATTGAAACTTTGAAAAATGCGGCGGTTGGGGCAGGTGTTGTGGCGCGCGTCGTGCGGCGGCACCCCATGAAAACTATGAAAAATATCGCTAAGAAAGCTTATAATGCCACGGCCGGTGTGCGGGAAAAGATGAAACATCCGCTGGATACATGGAAACAAACGGTACAAAAGATTGATGCCGTGGCCGCTGTCCTCGGCAATGCCAAGGCTCGTGATGCTTTGAATCAAAGGTTAAACCGGATGGGGAATGCTGCAAAGCGCATGTCTGTTGCCGCAAAAATGCGGCCTGATCCTAAAAAACCGGATAAATATGCGTGAGAATAAGGGTCAAGCACCGCCCCCCTTTTGTCACCTTTTAAAACTTGACCCAAGGGGGTAGGAAAAGCGGCATTCATGCTGCCTGGATCCTCGCTTTCGTAAGGATGACCGCCGGAGGGGTGTTGCGGGCGGAGTTTTTTTTCACGGGCGGGGACTTCTCTCCCATGTCATGCCCTTTCTTGTCGGGCATCCAGGGCAATGGTTCCTTATTTATGCGATGCGTCAAAGGGTAGGAAAAGCGGTATCGTTTTTCCTGTCATAGGCTTGTGACAAAAACGGTGTGCGATGCACGTTAAAATTATGTTCATCCCATCGTTTAATATGAAAATCAGGGTTGGTTTTTTGCCAGCTGTTCAGAGCCTGTTTCGCATAATCGGGTAAGTCATGGCCCCCGAACCAGCAGTAATGAATGATTTTAGGGATATCGGATTGCAGTTTTGGTGGAAAGAAAAGGTATACCGGGCTGCCCGATAAACAGAAAACAAAAGCAATCAGCAAAAGTTTTTTTATGACATCCCTTATACCTTAAGCCGTTTAAAAAGTCATTTTTTTTGAAAAAAAAAGATTGTTTTTTCGGGGAAAGTCGTGTAAAAATAAGTCATCTTTTTTATTGTAAGGAGTAACAGATGTTTAAAATGCTGCGTTTAAAAAAATTGATGAGTGCCTTTTCATCCGATATGGCGATTGATTTGGGCACCGCCAATACATTGGTTTATGTGCGGGGTCAGGGTGTTGTGTTAAATGAACCATCCGTTGTGGCAACGGCCGAATCCCGCGGTAAGAAGCAGGTGATTGCCGTCGGGAACGAAGCAAAACAAATGTTGGGTCGCACCCCGGGACAGATTGAAGCGATTCGTCCCTTGCGCGATGGCGTTATTGCCGATTTTGATGTCGCCGAAGAAATGATTAAACGGTTTATTCAAAAAGCCTTGGGCCGCACCACGTTGTGCCGCCCGTTGATTGTGGTATGTGTGCCGTCAGGGTCCACCGCCGTTGAACGCCGTGCGATTCAGGAAGCGGCCGAAAATTCCCGTGCCCGGAAAGTCTTTTTGATTGAAGAACCTATGGCGGCGGCCATTGGGGCCGGATTGCCGGTTAACGAGCCGTCGGGCAGCATGGTGGTTGATATCGGTGGTGGCACGACCGAGGTTGCGATTATGAGTTTGGGCGGTATTGTGTATGCCCGATCGGTGCGTGTGGGGGGCGATAAAATGGATGAATCCATTATCAACTATGTGTGGCGTAACAGCAAATTGCGCATTGGGGAGGCAACGGCCGAACGCATTAAAAAAGAAATCGGTGCCGCGTCTTTGCCCGCAAACGGAGAGGGGGATACCATTTCGGTTAAGGGGCTGGATTCCAGCGGTCTGCCCAAAGAAATTTCGGTTTCCGAACGGCAGGTGGCCGAAGCCTTGACAGAACCGGTGGCACAAATTGTGGAAGCGGTTAAAGTTGCCCTTGAAAACACGCCGCCTGAATTGGCCGCAGATATTGTTGACAGGGGGATTATGCTGACCGGCGGCGGGGCTTTGTTGCGCCGATTGGATAATGTGTTGCGTGAGGCAACGGGATTGCCCGTATCGGTTGCCGAAAATGCATTGCAGTGCGTGGCGTTGGGAACGGGAACGGCATTGGAGGAAATCGGCAAGTTTGAAAACCTGCTGACAAGCATGTATTAAAACCGATTGATTGTTCATATGGAAAATAAATTTTTTCGGTTTAAACGGCTTAAGGCGCAAACGTTGTTGTTTGCGCCTGTCGTTTTTTTGGGGGTGGCCCTGATTGCCATGGTGATGTTGTCCCCCGATACACCGGCTGTCACGGCCGTTCGTGTGGCGTTAAGCGAAGTGACGGCACCGGTGGTAGAGCGCCTTAAAACCCCGATGCGGTGGGTGGATGCATTGACCGAAAAAATCGGTGAAATCGTGATGGTTTATCACGAAAATGAAAAGTTGCGGGCCGCCAATGTGCGGTTACAGGCGTGGCGAAACACGGCCGAACAATTGGCCTTTGAAAACAAAGAGCTTAAAAAAAACCTGAATTATGTGCCGATTCAACCCGTATCGTTTGTCACGGCGCAGATCATGGCCGATGCGGCGGGCGATTTTTCTCGATCAAAAATCGTTGGTGCGGGATACACACACGGCGTGCATCGCGGAGATGTTGTTTTTACCGATAAATCACTGATTGGCCGAATTATTGAAGTAGGTCCCCGGTTCAGTCGCGTGTTGATGTTGACCGATTATTTTTCACGCGTGCCCGTGATGATCCCCGAAAAAGGGATTAAGGGTATTTTATCCGGTGATAACACGCCGTTGCCGAAATTGATTTTTTTACCCGAAGGAGCATCTGTTCAGCCGGGGGACAGATTGGTCACGTCGGGGGATTCGGGTGTTTATCCGGCGGGATTGCCGATCGGTGTTATCGTATCGGCCGATGCCGGTGAGGTCAGCGTTCGGTTGAATCAGGCGGATGATCATTTTGAATTTGTGCGCGTGGTTTATTACGGGTTAGACGAAACATTGCTGCGTCCGGAAAAGGATGCGACACCATGAAAGCGATAAATATTCTGCGCCAAATAGCGTATGAGGGATTGTTTTTGTGGATCGGTTTTGTTTTACTGTTCCTGGCGCACGGGGGTGGGCCGATGACGCCATATTACGATTCGTCGGTGCCGCTGATGCCGATTGCGGCGTTTTATTTCGGGGTGTTTCGGCCCCGGCTTAAAAATGCGTTTTTTGCTTTTATTTTGGGCTTTTTAATGGATATTATGGGATTTTATCCGCCCGGTGTGCATGCGTTTTTACTGACGTTATTGTTTTTTATTCCGTCCCTGAACACACGGACGTTGCCGCATTTGACCTTTAATGCGTTGTGGGGGATATTTGCCGGTGCTGATGCGGTATATATGTTGGCCTTAAAAGGGTTGGTTTGGGGAATAACCGGAGAGAGTGGCACGGGAACCGATTTTGTTTTGCAATATGGATTGACGTTGGCCTTTTTCCCTATTGTGGCGGGGATATGCGGTGTTTTGAACAATAAATTGGTTCGGGAGGCGACATGAGTGTTTGGCGGTATGAAAAGGCCCAAGTCTTTGGGGTGCGTTTAGCCGCCTTGGCGGGAATGTTTGTGTTCGTGGGCCTGATTATTATGGGACGGATTTTTTATCTGCAAATTATTGAGGGGGATAAATACACCGTTTTGGCCGATAAAAACCGGACGTCTGTACGGCATTTGATTCCGCAGCGGGGTGTCATTTTTGATCGTCAGGGGCGGCGATTAGCCGAAAACAAAAAGAATTTTCAGGCCGTTTTAATTCGTGAGGAAACCAAAGATTATAAAAAAACACTGGCGGCATTTGAACGTTTGATTCCGTTAAGTGAGGAAGAACACACCCGTATTTTAAAAGAAGTACCGCATAAAAAAGCCTTTATGTCGGTGCGATTAAAGGAAAATTTAACCTTTGACGAAGTCGCTTTGATTCAAGTCAACACCCCCGATTTGCCGGGGATTCAAATTGAAGAAGGATTGATGCGGCATTATCCTTATGGCGCATCCACCGCACCGGTGGTTGGGTATGTGTCGCTTGTGAATGAGCAAGATGAAGCGTTGACATCAACCAATCCGTTTTTGGATATTGCCGGATACCGAATCGGGCGCACGGGAATTGAACAGGCGTTTGAGGAAACCTTGCGCGGGACGCCGGGTTTGGAACGAAAAGAGGTCAATGCCTTTGGTCGGTCGGTGCGGGTGCTTGAAAAACGGTCACCGGTTGCAGGGGAGGATTTGTTTTTAACTCTGGATGCAGAATTACAAAAATATGCCTTGTCCGTTTTGGGGGATGAAGCGGCAGCTGCCATTGTTATGGATGTAAAGAATGGCGATATTTTGGCGTTTGTGTCGGCACCGACATATGACGCCAATGTGTTTACAATGCCCATTTCCACCAAAAATTGGGAAAAATTGTTGTATAACAAAAAACGTCCCTTGCAAAACAAAGCGTTGACCGGTGTTTATTCGCCCGGTTCCATTTTTAAATTGGTGGTGGCGTTGGCCGGTTTGGAAAGTGGTGATATTTCTGAAAACACAAGCGTGACCTGCACGGGTAAGACCAAGTTAAATGATCATGTGTTTCATTGCTGGCGACCTTACGGGCATGGTAAAATGACGGTGCAATCGGCGTTGATGCATTCCTGTGACGTCTATTTTTATGAAATGGCACAAAGAATCGGTCCCGAAAAAATTATTGAAACAGCGCGTCGGCTTGGTTTTGGGGCAAAGGTTCAAACAGATTTGCCGGGTGAAAAAAGCGGCCTTGTCCCCACACCGGAATGGAAACTGGCTGTGAAAAAAGACGCTTGGCGCACGGGGGATACGTTGAATTTAAGTATCGGGCAGGGGTTTTTAAATGCGACACCTCTGCAAATTGTCACGGCGGTGGCACAAATTGCCAATGGCGGATATCGCCTGACACCAAGGTTTATTAAAAAAACAGCCGTGCCGGCATCGGATGATAAAGTGCCTTTGAATAAAGGGGAAAAGTTGGGCTTTGATTCGTATCATGTTGCCTTGGTCAAAAAAGGAATGTATGATGTGGTGAATAAAGAGCGGGGGACGGCCCATGGGGCACGGTTTGATTTAAACGGCCTGAAAATGGCGGGTAAAACCGCCAGCACCCAGGTGCGCCGCATTACAATGAAAGAACGGTTGGAAGGCATTAAATCGCAAGATGAACTGCCGTGGGAATATCGGGATCATGCGATTTTTGCCGCGTATGCACCGGCGGATAAACCGCGTTATGCCGTCGTGGTTCTTGTAGAACACGGGGGCGGGGGGGCGCGCACGGCGGCGCCGATGGCGGCCAAAATTTTAAAAGAAGCGTTGCGTCGGTTTATGCCGCGTGCCGCCGGAGAAAAAGAGTAAAAGAATGAGTTTTTTTAAAGATCGCAACTGTTATTTAAAGAATTACAATCTGTCTTTAATTGAGCGGATAAAGCAGTTTAATTACGGATATTTAGGGTTGGTTTGCCTGGTGGTGGCGGTGGGGTTAATGACCCTGTATTCCGCCGCAGGGGGCAGTTGGACGCCTTGGGCACGGCCGCAATTCATCCGGTTTTTAATGAGCCTGTGCACGTTAGGAGCGGTTGCATTATGCCCGCTCAGGTTTTGGATGAAATATGCCTATGGATTCTATTTAGCGGCGCTTTTATTGTTGGTGTGTGTGACGTTGTTCGGTCATGTCGGTATGGGAGCACAGCGATGGCTTGATTTGGGGGTGATTCGGTTACAACCGTCCGAATTGATGAAAATTGCCCTTGTTTTGGCATTGGCCCGGTATTTTCACGGGGCAGGGTTGGAAGAAGTGCGTTCTAACCGCTTTTTAATTCCCCCGGTTTTGATGATGATTTTGCCCGTTGGGTTGATTATGGAACAACCCGACCTTGGGACGGCATTAATGCTGGTGTTTGCAACGGCCGGTATGTTTTTTATGGCGGGGGTGCAGGTATGGAAATTTATGGCTGTTACCTTATTGGCAGTGATATCATTGCCGATTGCTTGGACGTGCTTACACGATTATCAACGGCAGCGTGTTTTAACGTTTTTGAATCCCGAAAATGATCCGTTCGGTGCAGGATACCATATTTTACAATCCAAAATTGCCCTGGGATCGGGCGGATTACTGGGAAAAGGGTTTATGCAGGGCACGCAAAGCCGGTTAAGCTTTTTACCGGAAAAACAGACGGATTTTATTTTTACCATGATTTCTGAAGAATTCGGCCTGATCGGTGCGTTCGGCCTGTGTCTGTTGTATGCGTTTATTATCGGATACGGGTTTGTAATTGCCCAGCGGGCGGCCAGCTTTTTCGGCAAGCTGTTGGCCGTGGGGTTGACGATTAACTTTGCCTTATATGTCTTTATCAATATGTCCATGGTGATGGGGTTGATGCCCGTGGTGGGAATACCTTTGCCGCTGATTTCCTATGGCGGAACGGCCATGATGACCTTATTTATCGGTTTCGGGTTGATTCAATGTGTAGATATCAATCGGGAAATGGTGATTGGGCGCAGGGGGTCCATTGATGACGAATAACGCAGATGTGATATTAAACACGGCTTTTGCCGCCTATAATGCCGACGATTTAGACCAGGCCGAAGCGTTGGCGCGTCAGGTACTGGCGACCGAACCGGCCAACGGGGATGCTTTGTATCTGTTGGGGTTGGTTGCTTGGCGTGCCGGTGCTTTGGAACCGGCTGAAAGCCTGTTATATCAGGCAGTTCGTTTGTATCCGGCGGCCGAAAATTATGCCTTGATGTTGGCCAGTGTGCTGGAAGCACGGGGGGCGTTGGATGAAGCACTGGATTTTTACCGTAAGTTCCCGAACAATCCGGCGGCACTGGTACAAATAGGGTTAATTGAGGCACGTCGCGGTCGGTTGTCATTTGCCGATTCGGCGTTTTTGCGGGCACTGGAACTTGATGCCAAGGTTGCCGGTGCTTTGGTCGGTTTGGCGCAAACTGCCCGCAAGCGTGGGCAAAATAAAAAGGCTTTGTCCTATTTAGAGCAAGCCGTTACCGCCACCCCGAATTACCCCGATGCGTGGTATCAAATGGCGGTGCAATGCCGGTTAATGCGGCAGGAAGATCGGGCCTTAAAGGCCGTTAACAAAGCGGTTGCCTTAAATCCGCTGCCCGTTTTTTTGATAGAACAAGGTTTGATTTTAGAAGCTTTGGGACATCCGGATGAAGCATTTTCAAGTTATCGGCGTGCGACGGATACGGATGCCGGTTTTGCCCAAGGGTGGTATTATCAGGGCAACCTGTTGCGGGATAAAGGAAACAATGCTGCGGCCGAGGCTGCCTATAAGCGTGCGATTCAAATTGCCCCCGATTTTTTTGATGCGGTGCATAATTTGGCCGATGTGTTGTATCGTTTGGGACGAGTGAATGAAGCCTTGGAAACGTTGCGTCAAGCGATTTTGATTAACCCCGAATCAGATACGGCGCGATATAATTTAGCTGTTATGCTGGAAGATGCCGGGTCGTTTGAAGAGGCTTTGGGCCTTTATTTCAATGTGTTGGTGCGTCAAAACAAAAAAGCTCCGCAAGAAATTGAATGGCGAATTGCCGCCTGTTTGACGGCATTAGGGCGTTTGTCAAAGCAAGGGTATAAAACGGCGGTGCGCTTTGCACAAGGATGGGTGAAGCATTTTCCCGATTCGGTCATTGCGGCGCATATGCTGGCAGCCTTAACACATCATGCGTCAGAGAAAGCAGCCGCCTATGCTCAAGCGTTATATGACGCGTTTGCCGATACGTATGATGCCAAAATGCGTCAGTTAGCGGCCGATGTGTGCGGATTGTTCGCCCCCTTTTTAACGCAAAAAAGCTATCAGCATGTTTTGGATTTGGGATGTGGCACGGGAGCGTGCGGTAAACGGTTTAAACCGATATTCCAAACGCTGACGGGGGTGGATGTTTCCAAAAATATGATTGAAAAAGCTCGCCTGACAGGAGCTTATGATACATTGAAACATGCGGACGCTATGACGTTTTTAAAAACGACAAAACATCGCTTTGACCTGGTTTTGGCGGCGGATGTGATTTGTTACATGGATGATTTAAAGGGGGTTTTATCCGGCATTCGGCGCGTTTTGGCGCCGGCGGGGCTGGGTGTGTTTTCCGTTGAAACGGGGGCGCAAGACGGTTTAAGCGAAACCGGACGATATGTATGGCGCCGTGAAACGGTGGAAAAGGCCCTTGCAGGGGTGGGATTAATACCGGAAAAGATAATCGCTTCCCCCTTGCGGCGCGAGGGAGCCGGGCAGGCCGAGGGATTGATTATCGCGGTCCGGGCAGGCAAAACAGATAAAAAAGAAGCCGTTTAACGGAAAAAGCGTGAAAAACGCTTGACTTATGACAAGCATTTGATTAAGGTAGAAAACATATCTTTTTAAGTAAAAAAAGGCGGAGTTATGGTTCACGATCCGTTGCGCGTTTTTAATTGGTCCGTTTTTTTGCAAACCCAGATTTTTATGCTGCCGGTTATGCTGTTGTTTTATCAGGAAAACGGCCTTAATACCGGTGATTATTTTCTGTTTCAGGGGATTTTTTCCATTACGGCTTTATTATTTGAAATTCCGGCCGGTTATTTGGGGGACATTTTCCCGCGCCGAACGATTTTAATGCTGTCTTATTTATTATTTATTGCGCGGCTTATTTTATGGTTATTTTTCGGCGGGTATTGGATATTGCTTGCCGGTGAAATTTTGTATTCCGCATCCAAAGCCACGTATGCCGGTGTGGCCGACGGGTATGTCTATGATTATTTAAAGACAAAAAACAAAACCGGTCGTATGTTGCAATATTATGGCCGATTAAACTTTTTTATGTCCATTGGCACGGCATTGGCATCATTGGTCGGGGCCGCTTTTTATAATGAATTGGCAACACTGTTTAATGCCCGAACAGGTTTTATGTTGTTGTTGGTGATTGAACTTGTTTTTAATACGGTTGCTTTTTTTATGTTGTTTTTATTGCCGAAAGTGCCGACGGCCCGGCGGCAAAAAATGTCTATCGGCGAAAAATATATAGATCTTGTTCGTATTACGTCCCAAACACTGAAAGATCGGCGTTTAAACGGTTATATGCTGTATTCGGGGATTGTTGCCGGCACGACCATGTTGTTTGTATGGGGATTTCAGCCATTGATGCGTGAAACGGCCTTTCCCGTTGCTTTGTTCGGGGTGATTTTCTTTATTAACCACTTATGTCGCGCGGGAGCCGGTTTTTTCCTGCATCGGACGGTGTCGTTTTTTACGTTAAAGGGAGTTGCCATTTTAACATACGGTTTATTCATTTTAGGCTTTTTAAGTGCCGTTTTTGTGTTGCATATGCATAATAAGTTTGTAACGTTTGCGGCTTTGACGTTTATTTGTATTGCCATCGCGTTTCAATTAAGTTTTACGTTGGGCAGTGTCGGGCGTATTCATGCCCTTGTGCCGTCAAGTGTGCGGTCAACGGTAGCATCTGTGAACAATTTGATCAGTCGGGGAATGTCGGGCTTTTTATTGATTATGTTTAAATTTTTGCTGGATAAAATAACGCTTCAAATGTCATTTTTGTTTTATTTGGGATGCTTTTTATTGGCCGCTTTTCCGTTATGGCTGGTGGTAAAAACGCCGGATGATTCTGTTTTGCAAAAAAAAGTAAAGCACATGGGCGGATGAAAAAGCCCTGAAAAGTCAAAAATTTGTCAAATATTTTTTTAAAAAGGCTTTTTTTCATTGACAAAAAGTCCATGAGCGGGTATGTTAAATCAACACGCATTTTAACCGAAAGGATTGTCCCCCACATGACCCCTGAAACTATTTTGGAACATTGCGAACATGGTCGTTCTTTTGAAGTGAAACGTTGGCTTAAAAAAGCGTTTAAAAATTGGATAAATGAGCGGGTGGATTTAAACATACAAAATGAAAAGGGGCAAACACCGTTTAGTTTGGCGGCCAAAAGCGGTAAAATTCCACTTATGGATATGCTTGCCAATATGGGAGGAAGCACTATTTCATTAAATCATCCGGATTATCACCGTCAATCGCCGTTGATGTTGGCCATTACCCATGGGCAGACAAAGGCCGCCCTGTGGTTGATTGATCGGCCGGGTGTGGATGTGAATCAGGGGGATTTTTATCATGTAACACCTTTAATTGCCGCCGCTGAATTTGGGAATGAGGTGGTTGTTAAGCGCTTAATTGAAAAAGGGGCCGTTGTCAATATGGTAGATTTAAACGGTGAATCGGCCGTTATTAAAGCCGCGTGGCAGGGCCATGCCGGTATTATTGATTTGTTGATAAAGGCCGGGGCCGATTTAAATTTAAAGAACAAGCAGGGTCGTGATGCTTTGAATATTGCCGTAATGAAAAAGCATCCTGCATGTGCGGAAGTCTTGATTCGTGGTGGGTGTCATTTGATCATTGGGCAAAAGTTTGATATGCCGTTTCGGTTGGCCAAAATGACGGGACAAAAACGTGTGGTTAATTTATTGAAAGATCAGGCTGGTGTTTTAAAAGCCCGGCGGCGGGCTCGGCGTGTGGCATCACACTTAAAACCCTATAACCGCGCGCAAATCAAGCGTGAAAAATGGGTGGGGGAATAAATCTTTCACTTTTTTACTTTAAATGTTGACAAAAGGATCAGAGGTGGCTTATACTAAAAGTATAAGCTGAATTTACTGAAAGAGGTAACACCATGGGATTGTTAAGCCTTTTTAAAAGAGGGCAAAACCGGGAATTTGATGAACGGGAAAAACAGAGGAATCCCGTCATGATTCAAGAGTGTTTGAAACAGCTGGTTAAAGAAGGGTTTGATGTTAAGATTGAGGGAACACGTTCTTTGAAGGCTGGATCAAGTCAGCTATTGACGTTTCGCTCAAAAACAAATCCGAATTTGAAACTTCAAATTGACAGAAGTATTGATCTTTATGAGGATGCTAAATACGGTAAAATGTTCGGGGGTGTGAAACTAACAACGCCCGCCGGTCAAGAAGTTGTTGTGGAACCTTACAAACTTCAAGATGAGGCTGGAGGGTCTGGCAATACAATGAGAGTGGATAAATTGGGTCGGAATGCACCGGAGATTATCAATTTGATTGATAAGCAGGCGTATCCGGATCCGCGATGGGCGCAAGCTTTAACAGAGTTGGCAGGTCAATCATTCCCGAATGCTTCGCGCTCCGGTTCAAAACAGGTGCCGATGGCGGCATTGGCAGCGGCCAAAGGGCGTGAATAGGGGGGCGTGCGTTCACTTAAAAAACGGGGACAGGTTGTTCCCGTTTTTTTGTGTTAAAAAAAGAAAAAAGCACCGTTTCGGCCTATTGCATATGGGATTAAAAGGGTCAATATGAGGGGATATTTTTTATTGAGAAAAAGTGTAAAAAAGGAGAGACGTTTTTTAAGAAAATATAAATTTATTGTTTTAAAAATAAAGAAAAGAAAGTATAACTGAAAAACGTTACTTATCGCATTTTTGAAAATGAGGAAGTCAAAATATGATATACGGATATATTCGTGTCAGCACGGATAAACAGACAACAGAAAATCAGGCCTTTGAAATTAAACGATTCAGCGAAGCCAACAAAATGGTTGTTGATCGTTGGATTAAAGAAACCATCAGTTCCCATGCCGATTTGGATAAACGTAAATTAGGTGGTTTGCTAAAACGTTTAAAGAAAAACGATATTGTGATAGCTTCCGAATTATCACGGTTTGGCCGTAATTTACTGCAGGTGATGAGTTTATTGCACTTTTTTATGAATCGCGGCGTGCAAGTGTGGACGATTAAAGACAACTATCGGTTGGGAACCGATATCCAATCTAAAGTGTTGGCATTTGCGTTTGGTTTATCTGCCGAAATTGAGCGCAATTTAATTTCGCAACGCACGCGGGAGGCCTTGCTCCGTTTAAAAGCCGAGGGGCGTGTGTTGGGACGTCCCAAGGGAGCCCGCAGCAAAATTTTAAAGTTATCTGAAAAAGATGCCGAAATTAAGCGGATGATTAAAGAAAACAAATTGACCAAAGCCGAAATTGCCGCTGCGGTCGGATGTCATCGTATGACATTGTATAATTACTTGGATACACATCGCATTCCATATCAGCGCTTTAAAAGTCGTTCTAGGACATCACGTTACGCTTCTAAACCGCATTAAAAAACGGTATCCATGCCCTCTGGATCCAAAGCTTTCGCAAGGATGACGGCCGGGAGGCGTCATGGGCGGTGGGTTCCTTTTACGGGCGGGGGCGTCAATGTCCCTAAAAAGCGGTATCAGTGCTACTGGATCCTCGCATGCGCAAGGATGACCATCGGGGATGCGTCAGCGTCCGGGACAACTTGTCACGAACGGTGGTTCCCCCTCTGTCGTCACCCTTGGGCTTGGCCCGAGGGTCCAGGGCAATAATTCCTTATTTATGCGATGCGTCAACGTCCCTATAAAAGCGGAATCAGTGCTACTGGATCCTCGCATGCGCAAGGATGACCATCGGGGATGCGTCAGCGTCCGGGACAACTTGTCACGAA